>JAZRQN010000058.1:0-9890 GCA_045649855.1 Acutalibacteraceae bacterium
CGGGCACAAATGAACCCGACAGGGCGAGGCGGCGTTCGATCTGATTGGCGATGGTGATGGCGATAATGCCGGGAATGACAGGCACGGTGATGCCTGGGTCGCGGATTTTGTATAAAAACGCGTACAGCAGATTGTTATCAAAAAACATTTGGGTGGTGAGGAAATCGCATCCTGCGTCTACCTTTTCTTTCAGATAGCGGATATCTTCTGCGCGGTTGGCGCTTTCGGGGTGGATTTCGGGGTAGCACGCACCGCCGACACAAAAATCAGCGTCGCAGTCTTTGAGTTCACGCACCAGATCCACCGCGTGTTTGTAGTGCTGGTTACCGCACCCGTTTTGTTGCAATTCGGGGGTGAGATCGCCGCGCAGAGCGAGCACGTTCTCAATGCCTGCCGCTTGCATATCCGCAATGCGTGCGCGGACCGTTTCAGGTGTCGAAGACACGCAGGTGAGATGGGCAAGCGTAGGCACACCGTAGGTTTTTTTGATGTTTTCAGCGATATCCAGGGTATAACGGCTGGTACCGCCGCCTGCGCCGTAGGTAACGCTCATAAACGCGGGTTGCAGTTTGGCAATTTCCTCGGTCGCGGTCTTTACGCTGTCAAATGAGCTTTCGACCTTGGGCGGAAACACTTCAAACGACAGAGAAAGGGTATCTTGTTTGAGTAATTCTTTGAGTTTCATCCGCTCACAGCCTTTCGAACAAATTGGTGCGGCGCACCGCCGCAAATAACAGCAAACCGCCGCCCGTACAGGCAACCAACTGCCCTGCCGACACGGTGGCGATATTGAACAGCAAAATTCCAAACGAAAAATCGGTATACAGAGCAAAGGTGAGTTCCGTGCCGATGATCAGTCCGTTCAAAACGATGGGCGGCAGGGTGGACAATACGGGGAATCCTTTGATGCGCACCGAGCCGAGCCATTTTGTGAGCAGGGCAGCAAGTGCGGTGGCAAGTGTGCCAAAGAGGATGTCCCATGCGCCTGCAACGTTAGCGCCCATCGCCAATCCGAACGTGTTGGACAGCACACACCCGACAATGAGACCCGGGATAGCCGCAGGGGTGAACACCGGCAGAATGGTGAGCGCCTCGGAGAAACGGCATTGAATGGGTCCAAAGGTCATAAAGGGGAGCAACAGGGTGAGCGCGCAGTACAGCGCGGCGATGATGCCTGCAGTGGCAAGGAATTGTACGTTTTTTTGTTGTTTCATCGTGTTTTCTCTTCTTTCCATAGTTTTGTTTTACGTCAGGATGGTTTCGAACTGACGATGCGTTTGCACCGTAAACGCATCGGTAGAATTATTGCACGGTATATACATACCGCCCGCCTTGCTTTTCTCGGGTGAGGACACCCGTGGCAAGCAGGAGTTTTAAAGCCGCCGATAATTTTCTACCGCGACAGCGCATTGCCCGTTCAAACGCGGTGGAGGTGAAGGTGTCGGCAAGCTTTGGCGGCAGACACCGTTTCAGATCACCCACGGTACGAATGGTGAGCGTATCTCCCATGGCGGTGGGCACGCGTTCCAAGCGGTGCGCGCCTCGTTTGCCGTCGTTGCCCCAGCCGTCCTGTAACTTGTATTCATCCACGTCGATGAGTTGCAGTTGTAACGTGAGGTTTGGCAAAAACAGCATCTCAAGGATGTACAAAAGCTCGGGGAGCGCATCGTGAAAACCGCCCGTCTTGGACGAGCGACGCGGCTCACTGCGTTCTCCCGTTTCGGGGTTCACCCAGTACAGCGTCTTTTTGTGCACCAGCGGATAGATGACCGTAACGGGATATTCTTCGAGCAGTCGCATCAGTTTCAAACGGAACTTGGAAAAATTACCGTTTTGAATTTCGATGACCCGCTCACCGTCGAAAATATCCGCGACCGCACCGCAAGGGAGCGGTATTTCGTGGTGGGTTTCATCCGCATCCAGCCAGAATTTAAGGGTTGCGTGCAACCGTTTTTCGTTCAGCCGTCCGATGCTTTCCCTGGTGGCAAGCCGCTCTTCTGCGGTCTGTTTTGCCGCTTCAAAATCTGCGCACATAGTCGTCCTCGTAAGAAAGTCTGGCGACAAACGCCGTGCCGCGTGCGTGCGCACCCGACACCCACGCTACACCGCCCGTTTTGTCTCCTTCGCGCCAGCGTTCTTCGGCGGCGGCAACGGAAAGACGGTCATCGGGGAGAATTTCTTTGTCAAAGCGGATGTACAATCCGGTGATGTTCTTGTGGTCCATACCGCTGGGGATATTGTCGCACAGATAGTCGGCGTAACGGGTGTTGTTGACGTGTCCGTTGGGGTCCAGTTCACTCCAACGCGGCTTGAACGCCGCCACTTCCATGAGAGCAGGCGGCACTTCTTTGGTCGGGTCGGGACAGTTGTTGACACAGTCGGGTTGGTTGGGCCAACTAAGGTCTGCGAGCGCATCGGGACGGAGCAGGCGGTGGTTCTTGGTATCCACCAGCGCAAACGCGGTTACGCTGTCGATGAGCGGATTGCCCTGCTCGTCGGTCATGCTGTAACAGCGGAAAAACTGTATCCCTTTGACGTCGCGGTGCCAGGTGGTGAGGGTTACCTTTTCGCCCATTTCGGGCAAACGGGTGATGTTGGAACAAAGACGGGTAACCACAAACGCAATGCCGCGTTCGCGGAGCACCGCAAAGGATAAACCGTGCTCATCCATCTGTCGCTCACCGATTTCCTGTTGCAACTGTAAAAGCGCAGAGAGGCGCAGACGATTGTCTGCGCCTACTGCGTATGATGGAATATGCAATTCTTGTTTGAAGGTCATAGCCATTTCAAATCACCTTATTTAATGACTTCGATGCCGCCCATGAACGGACGGAGAACTTCGGGAACGGTGATGGAACCATCCGCGTTCTGATACTGCTCAACGATAGCAGGCATCACGCGGCTGGTCGCCAGGCCGGACGCGTTGAGGGTGTGTGCAAACTGCAGTTTGCCGTTCTCGTCGCGGTATTTCACATTGCCGCGGCGCGCCTGATAGTCGCGTGCGTTGGAAGCGGAGCTGACCTCTTTGTAGATGCCCATGGAGGGGATCCACACTTCGATATCATAGGTACGCGCCATCGAGAAGGAGCAGTCGCCTGCGGCGAGTTTGCTCAAACGATAGTGCAGACCCAGTTTCTGCATCAGACGTTCTGCCTTGCCGACCAGTTCTTCGAACGCGGCATCCGAACCCTCGGCGGTGGTGTACTGCACCATTTCCACCTTGTTGAACTGGTGGCCGCGGATCATACCGCGCTCTTCAGAGCGGTAGCTGCCAGCCTCACGGCGATAGCAGGGGGTGTAAGCGATATATTTGCAGGGAAGTTGTTCGGTGGGGATGATCTCATCGCGGTGCAGGTTGACAAGCGCGGTTTCCGCGGTGGGAAGCATAAATTTGTCGTCGCTGGAAGTGGGGTTTTTGATCCAATACACTTCGTCCGCGAATTTCGGGAACTGACCTGCGACGTAACCGCACTGGTATCCCAGCATATGCGGCGGCAGGATGAATTCATAGCCGTCAGCGATGTGCTCGGAGATGAAGAAGTTGAGCAACGCCCACTCCAGACGAGCGCCCATACCGCGATACAGCCAAGACCCGTTGCCTGCGATCTTTGCGCCGCGTTCATAGTCGATCATACCAAGCGCTTCGCACAGGTCCACGTGATTTTTCGCTTCAAAATCGAACTTGGGCTGTTCACCGAACAGATGCACTTCGGCGTTCTGTTCTTTGCCGCCTGCAACCACGTCTTCGTCCGGCAGGTTGGGAAGAGAGAGCATCAGATCTTTCTGTTTGGCTTCCAGTTCGGAGAGCGCGGTGTCCTTCTCTTTAACAGCGGCGGACAGTTCTTTCATTTCCGCCATCACAGCGGCAACGTCGCCACCTGTCTTTTTGATCTGCGGAATTTTCTTGGAAGCGGCGTTCTGCTGCGCTTTCATGGAATCCACTTCAGCGGTCAGCGCGCGGCGCTGTTCGTCCAGGGCGAGAATCTCGTCGATGACGGTGTCCAGATCCATCTCTCTCTTTTTGATAGCCGCTTTGATCACGTCGGCTTCGGTGCGAATGCGTTTTAAATCTAACATGTTGAAAACTTCCCTTCGTTTATTGCAAATGATGATTTATTCGGCAGCCAATTTGTTTGCAAGCGCTTGCAAATCGTCTTTACCGTAAAATTCCAGAATGAGTGTGCCGCTTTTATCGTTGCCTGCGACCTTGACCTTGCGCCCCAGTTGTTCGGAGAGGGCGAGTTCCACCTCTTCGTAGAAACTGTCGCGGCTGAATGCGGTAACGGGCTTTTGGGGTTTATCGCCCTTCTTTGCGGCTTTGGCAAGACGCTCGATCTCGCGGACCGAAATATCTTTCGCGATGACCGCCTCTGCCATTTCCACCTGCTTGTCGGCGGTGTCAAAGGAGAGGATCGCTCTTGCGTGTCCCGCGCTCAAAGCACCTGCCGCCACCAGATTGGACACCTGTTCGGGCAGACCCAGCAAACGCAGTGCGTTTGCGACCGCAGGACGGGATTTATTGACGATCTTGGCGGTCTCTTCTTGGGTGAGGCCGTAAGACTGCATCAGCGTTTGATAACCCAGCGCTTCTTCCATGGGGTTCAGATCTTCGCGTTGCAGGTTTTCGATGAGGGCGAGTTCCGCGGTTTCGCGGTCATCCAGTTCGCGCACCACAACGGGGATCTCGGTGAGCCCTGCCATACGGGATGCACGGTAACGGCGTTCGCCTGCGACGATCTGATAGCCGCCGCCTGCCATCGGACGAACCAAAAGCGGTTGCAACACGCCGTGTTGCGCGATGGATGCGGACAGTTCGGCCAGCGCTTGGTCATCAAACTGTTTGCGCGGCTGTTCTTTGTTGGGGGTTACCTCATCGATGGGGAGGGTAACCGCTTTGCCTGCATCCTCCAGCGCGTTTTCTGCAAATAAGAGATCGAGGCCTTTTCCGAGGCCGCCTTTTTTCTGCGCCATACGTATATCTCCTTACGTGTTTTGTTGAATGACCTCTTGCGCCAGGGCGGCGTATGCCAATGCGCCCTTGCTGTTGCGGTCGTAGTAGCCGATCGGTTTGCCGAAACTGGGCGCTTCGGACAGTCGCACCGAGCGAGGAATGACCGAGGAATATACCTTTCTCGGGAAAAAGCGTTTCACTTCGTGCAACACCTGTTGCGTGAGGTTGAGGCGTCCGTCAAACATGGTGGGCAACACGCCCTCAATGTCGATAGCGGCATTGTACAGACGTTTGACCTGTCGCACGGTCGCCATCAACTGGGACAAACCCTCCAGCGCATAGTATTCGCACTGAATGGGCACCAGCAGGGTATCCGCCGCACACAGACCGTTCAAGGTGAGCAGACCGAGCGAGGGCGGACAATCGATCATAATGAAGTCGTACTGTTCGCGCAGAGCCGCCAATACCGCTTTCAAACGGTTTTCACGGCGGTTCATATCCACCATTTCGATTTCGGCGCCTGCCAGATTGATGTTAGACGGTAACAAATCGAGGTTTTGGAACGCGGTATGGATAACCGATGCAGACGGCTCCGCCTGCCCGGTCAGCAGTTCGTAGGTGGAGGATTTGACTGCACGCTTGTCCACGCCGACACCGCTGGTGGCGTTTCCTTGCGGATCGATGTCCACCAGCAACACCCGTTTTCCTGCCGCACCGAGTGCCGCAGACAGGTTGACCGATGTGGTGGTTTTGCCGACACCGCCTTTTTGATTGACCACCGCTATGACCTTTGCCATACGGCACCTCCTTTTAGGATATTAGAGAATATATATACTACTATATCATATAATTTTCGCAGTGAAAAGGGGTTTTTGAAAGTTTTTATATAAAAAAGAGACCGCCGATTAGCGGTCTCTTTCGATTAAGGTTTCACATAATAGATCGGGTTGACACGTTGACCGTTTTTGCGCACCTCGAAATGCAGGTGCGGACCGGTGGAATAACCGGTGCTGCCCACGCGGCCGATCATCTGACCGCGGGTAACTTTCTGACCGGTAACCACGTTGAGTGCACTGCAGTGTGCGTACCAGGTCTGCAGGCCGCTGGAGTGCTGGATGATGACGAGATAACCGTAACCGCCCGTGTTCCAGCCTGCAGAGATGACCGTGCCACCGTCTGCAGCGACGATCGGTTTACCGTTGATGCCGGGGCCGTTGATGTCGAGCGCGTAGTGGCCGCTTCTCCAACCGCGGGACATGCTGTGGCAAGAGGGGACGGGCCACGTCATATTGCCGGTGGTCTTACCGTCGCCCTGGGTAACTTCGTTGCCGTTTGCATACACGGGCTTGGTACCCACGATCACGATTTTGGAGACGGGATGCTTGGTAATGTCGATGGACAGAATCTTGCGGCTGTCCTCCACACCGTCCACCAACGTGATTTCGGCGGTAACCGTCTGACTGCCTTCTTCACCTTTTTGTTTCACCTTTTCATAGGTGGTGTATTTGGTGTTATCCTTTTCCTTTTCGATCGCATAATCGATGGTTTCGGTATACTGCACGGTACGCACGACCTTGACGCGTAAGAACGGTTGCGGACGTTGCACCGTGAGCACCTGACCTTCGCGGATGATATCGTTTTTCACCTGCGGATTCATGGCGCGCAGATCGGACAGGGACATATCCAGTTTACGGGCGATGATGCCCATCACGTCGCCGTCCTGCACGGTGTATTCTTTTTTCACCACCGCTTCTGCGGTGAGACGTTCTTTCATTTGTTCGGCGGACATCACCGTTTGGGTCAGGAACATACCGTCGGTAATCTGCACGTTTTGCATAAATTCGGCACGTTCATTTTCTTCGCCGCTCAAATACGGTTTTTTGATGTCGTCCAGCACCGCTTCCAGTTCCGCGCGGGTCGCCATCGAACCGATGAACACGTTGTCCACGTACAAACCGCTTCCCTCGGAGATCGCATCTCCCTTGGTGCGCAGAATAGCGTCGCACATAGCGGCGGTGTCGATCATACTGTTTTCGTGGGTAACCACCAACTGCATACCTGCAGTGCCGTCCAGCGAAAATTCGCCGTCCTCGCTGTACACACGGGCTTGCGCCATGCTGATCGCTTCGTGGTATACGCGTTCATCCAGAATGGTGCCGACGTGCACGCCGTCATATTCCACCTGAATACCGAACGTGGTGTTGTTCCAGTGGTCCAGCGTATGCACCAGTCCGATGACAGCGATAATCGGCGCTATCACCCGACAGATACGGCCGAGCACGAACGGATACCGTCTTCCCACGCCGAACAAGCAAGCAAACCATTCGCCGACAGCGCGAAGCGGCTGTTTTATAAACGGGGTGCGACGTTTCGCAAATTCTTCGCGGAACACCGTGCCGACCCCTTTGAATTTATCCAACAATTCGAGCAGTTTTCCCCAGATGTTATGGTGGAAGAAATGGCCCATCCAACCGAACATGGGGCGCAACTCGCGGCGCAGATAACGGCGCACGCGGTGCAGGGCGGTCAGCGTATACATACCGAACGCATATTCAAATTTATAGATGCTGTAACCGACGTGGCGAACGGTGTCGCTGATATCCTGCATGATCAAACGAAGCAGGGATGGCTCTTTTTGCATACGCTGTCTCCTTTCTCGAATTTATCAATCGATTGGTTTCCATCGAGTCATTATACACTTTTTTACGCCAAAAGGCAAGAAAAGCGGCAAATTTCGTTACGGTTGCACAAAACCGTTCCCAAAAAACCGTCAAAAAAGCACCGCCGCCAACGACATATTGTGGTTGACGGCGGTGAAATTGTATAGACTATCCAATATTTTTGTGCATTATGCGACGGTGATACCTGCGATCAACCAGGTCATACCGAACAAGACGGCGCCGGTGGGTGTACCTGCACCTGCGGCGATTTTTTCAGCACCTGCGGCATCTTTGAGAGCGGTGGGGGTGGCGGTCAGTTCGCCCAATTCCCAATGCAACGTCTGTCCCGAGAACGGATCGAATTTTCCGCTCATCATTTGGCGCCTGACCGCATCGGGTAACACCTCGATATCCCCCTCGGGTTCGCGTTCGCCGAAAAAGCCGGTGTAGGTTTGCATAAACCCGTCTGCCATGCCGAGGTAGCGGTTGTTGTAATAAGGCGTTTCCGCCGCCAACACGCATTGCAGGGTATCGGCAAACAAATTGATCAGATACGGCGATGCGCTGTATGCGGCGAAGTTGTCTTTCTGCGCCTGCGTGGTATACAGCGTGAGGGGGATCATACCGTTCATCTGCACCAGTTCAGCTGTGGTGGATATAGCGTTGGATACCAGCGCCGCATCGCACCCTGCGGTTTTCAGTTTTTCCACTGCCGCGGCTTCGTCCGCCTGCGTTGCCGCCGCAACCACCGTCAGAGTGGCATCGGGGTTTTGCAGTTGTGCGCCCAGCAAGAACGCGTTGGCGATCTGGCAGGTTTCGGCGTTGGTCGTATCGGCGGAGGCGATCAATCCCAATTTACCGCTTTCACTGCGGAAGGCGGCGACGATGCCGCACAGATAAGCACCCTCATACATTTTCAGGCGCACCGCAAAATAGTTGGGGATGGAACTGACAGGCGTGCCAAGCCCCACGAAGGTAACACGGGGATGTGCTTGTGCTTTGGTCTGCATCGCTTGCGCGTACCCCTCGGAAGTGCCGAAAATCACCGCACAACCTTCCTGTATACACGCTTCAATCGCTTCTTGTGCGAGGGCGCTGTTGGCGGTGGAGACGGAATGGCGCACCACCAGAGCGGTTTCTTCAACGCCCATATATCCCAGCGCTTCATTCAACTGTGCGGTGTAAGCCGCCGCCTCGGAATAGGGGTCGGCAGGGTCGGACGTGCAGATAATACCCACTTTCAAAGTCTCTTCATTTGTTTCGACAGGGGTGGGGTCGGGCTGTTGACGGCAAGCTGCCATCGATAAGCACAATATGATACAAAGCAAAAACGCAACCAAACGTTTCATACGGTATCCTCCTTTGACATTCTGATAAAATCATATCCCAAACCGTGTGAAAACGCAACCTTTTTTTGAAAAATGCACAAAGCCGTTGCAAGGCGTGCGGTTTATATGGTATACTGTAATATATATTGTCATCGGGAGGGAATATCATGGACATTCTGGTGGGCGACCTGCTCGAAATGAAGAAAAACCATCCGTGCGGTGCGAAAACCTTTGAAGTGTTGCGCATCGGCATGGATTTCCGTCTGCGTTGTACGGGGTGCGGCCATGAATTTTTGGCGCCCCGACACAAAATTGAGAAAAACGTGAAAAACGTACAGCGGTTGTAGACGCGACTTGTATCATTCCGAACGAATATACAAGGAGTATGGCTATGGCTTTGCAACTGCATGAAATAGAAAATCGATTTGAAGAGATCCAGCAACGGTTGTGCGATCCTTCGATCATCAACGACACCGCCAAATACCAGGCGTTGCTCAAGGAATCCGCCTCACTGCAACCGTTGGTGGATGCGGTGCACGCGTTGAAAGCGGCACAAACGTCGCTGGAAGAAGCGGAACTGCTGTTGTCCGATGCGGAGATTGACGGCGAACTCAAAGAACTGGCAAAAGAAGAATACGCGCTTGCCAAAGCGGAGATTGAACAGCTCACCCAACAGATCAAGGTGCTGTTGTTACCGAAAGACCCGTTGGACGAACGGGACATCATCGTGGAGATCCGCGCAGGCGCAGGCGGCGAAGAATCGGCGCTGTTTGCAGGCTCGCTGTACCGTATGTACAGTATGTTTGCGGAGAAACAGGGTTTCTCCACCGAAGTGATGAATGCAAACGAAACCGACTTGGGCGGCTACAAAGAAGTGTCCTTTTCGGTAAGCGGTATGGGTGCGTACAGCCGTTTCAAATTCGAGAGCGGCGTGCACCGCGTACAGCGTGT
>JAZRQN010000059.1:0-4180 GCA_045649855.1 Acutalibacteraceae bacterium
AGGGAGGCGAGGGGTTTGCCAATCCCTAACCGCAACACGCTTACAGCGGCTGTTTTTTATTGGAATTATATGAAACTCTGCTCTGCAGTAATAACTGCAAACAGGTGCGTATCGATCGCGTGGATGCGCGCGACAACGTCCTGCACCAATATATCCTGCTGTTTTTTTAAATCAAACGGCAACACCATATCAAAGATTAGGTTGGTGTGCGTTTCACCGTGCACCACACGGAAATCGTGCAATGTGAGACGCTCATCCACCTCTTCCAACACCGATTCTGCAATCTTGCGCAACTCTTTGGTAGTTTCATCGTCATTATCCACGGGATCCATGTGGATGCAAGCAATCACGTGATATTGTTCCATCAATGCGCGTTCCGCCAGATCAATGGTATCGTGGCTCTTCATAATATCGGCGGTGCAAGGCACTTCTGCGTGCAAAGATACGATGGTGCGGCCGGGGCCGTAGTTATGTACGATCAGATCGTGGATGCCGATAACACCGTCAAACGCCATCACCGTTTCGGTGATGCCTGCCACCAGTTCGGGGTCGGGCGCTTGACCGAGCAACGGAGAAACCGTGTCCTTGATGACCGTAAAGCCGGACCAAAACACGAACAACGCTACCAACAGACCGATATACCCATCCACGGCGATTTGGAATTGCCAACCGACCAACGCGGAGACCAGCACCAGCGCGGTGCAAATCACGTCGTTGCGGCTGTCGGCATAGGATGCCAAAAGCGCCTCCGAATCGATGCGTTTGCCGATATGACGATAAAACAGCGCCATCCACAATTTCACAACGATCGCCAATACCAGAATGAGAATGGTAACCCAATTCACGGTCGGCAACACGGGGTGGATGATCTTGTCCACAGCGGTTTTGGCGAGTTCAAATCCGGCAACCAAAATCAGTGCTGCCACCGCCAACGCGGATAAATATTCCATACGACCGTGTCCGAAAGGGTGTTCCTCATCGGCAGGTGCCGCGGATAATTTAAAGCCAAACAGCGTTACCACCGACGAACCTGCGTCAGACAGGTTATTGAATGCATCCGCAATGATCGCAACACTCGCAGACAACATGCCAATGAGCACTTTGACGACAAACAGCAAAATGTTACAAGCGATGCCCGTGATACCAGCCAACTTACCGTACGCATAGCGCGTGGTATCATCCGCTCCGTTCGGGTTGCGGATACACAATTTTATCAGTAATTCGGTCATCATACCCTCCATCAAAAAGCATTCCCTCCGCAAAACGGAGGGAACAGCAAATTATTTTCGCATAGCAGTCATAACCGTATCAAAATACGGTCTGCCATAATTGTGAAAATCGCCTTTGACGATCATCACGCGCAATTCTTGTTCGCTGACCCAACGGATCTCCGCAACCTCTTCTTGTTGCAAGATCAGTTCGTCATCCGCCACGTCTCGTTTGAGCAACCACACGTCCACAAACGCATTGCGGCGGCGGATACGCTCCACGTGGGTCATCTCCCCTACTGAAGTTTGGATACCCAGTTCCTCGCGCAGTTCTCGGCGAGCAGCGGTTTCGCTGTCTTCGCCTGCAATCGCCGATCCACCTGTTGCAGCCCACACACCCGGCATCAAACGGCGCGTATCCGCGCGTCGTTGCAGCAGAATACGACCGCGGCTGTCCACGATCCAGATGTGCACCACCAAATGATACTGTCCGCCGCGCATACTCGCACCGCGTATCATGGTTCTGCCGGTGAGATCGCCGTTTTCATCCAGCAAATCCCATCGTTCCATATTCTTTTCCTCCAAGAAAGCCCGCTCCTGCGTCATCCGACGGGTGGGATAGTGATAACGGGAACACCCTATCCTCCACGGGCACGAAATGACGTTTGCAAACACCAAACGTCTTTAAACGCAACAAGTATACGCCTTTATAAAGGAAAAGTCCAGTATTTTTGCGGATTTTTTACAACAAGCGAAAAAATCTGCGCGTTTTTGAAAAAAACAGTATTGACAACCTGTATGAAATATGCTAAATTATATGTCGTTGCGAACGCAACCACACATATGGGGTATAGCTCAGCTGGGAGCGCGATGCACTCAAAGTTGAACCCCATCTATAACTTAATAAACAAAACTCGGTATGTTCTCTCATATGGGGGTATAGCTCAGCTGGGAGAGCGCTTGAATGGCATTCAAGAGGTCAGCGGTTCGATCCCGCTTATCTCCACCATGAACATACCGAGTTTTATTTTTTTGCCCGCTCAATTTGAGTGGGTATTTTTTGTTTGCGTTGAAAAGTTGTTGTGTCTGTGGTATAATCAATTCGCAAATCAAGAATTTGGATGAGGTTAATTATGAAAGACGAATGTTTAATCTGCGGTGCACCGCTTATGTATTTAGAAAAGGATATTGAAGTCGAGTGTGCTTTGTGTCATAAAAAGGAGCAAAGCAAGACAATGTGTAAGCAGGGGCACTATGTGTGTGATTCCTGCCACACAGGCGGTATGGATACGATTCTAGGCATCTGTCTTGCCGAAACATCCAAAAATCCTATTCATATTCTGCAAAAGCTGATGGCACTCGATTTCTGCCATATGCACGGTCCCGAGCATCACGTTATGGTCGGCTCTGCCTTACTTACCGCATATAAAAACGCGGGCGGCGAAATTGACCTCGAAAAAGCCCTCGTGGAAATGCAATCTCGCGGCAAAAAAGTCCCGGGTGGCGCTTGTGGTTTTTGGGGAGCCTGCGGTGCGGGTATAAGTGCCGGTATGTTTGTGTCCATCATAACGGGCGCAACACCCCTCGCAAATGAGTCGTGGGGATTATCTAACAAAATGACATCAGCCGCCCTTGGTGCTATTGGCGAAGTGGGCGGTCCGCGTTGCTGTAAACGAGATTCTTACCTCGCCATAACGCAAGCGGTAAAGTTTGTGCAAGAGAATTTTGGTGTAGAAATGGAGCTTGATGAAATCAAATGCACCCATTCGGCACTGAATAACCAATGCATTAAAGAGAGGTGCCCGTTTCGATGAAAAAGAAGATAGCCTTTCTCTGCGTGCATAATTCTTGTCGCAGTCAGATTGCTGAAGCTCTTGGCAAACACTTTCTAGGTGACAAGTATGATTTTTATTCAGCAGGCAGCGAAACAAAACCGCAGATAAACGGGGATGCCGTAAGGTTGATGAAAGCTATCTACGGCATTGATATGGAGCAGACACAGTATAGCAAGACTATTGATAAAATTCCTACACCCGATGTGGTTATTTCTATGGGTTGCGATGTCGGTTGCCCCTATATCGGCAGAGCTTTTGACGCTAATTGGAATCTGCCCGACCCAACAGGTAAAAGCGACGAGGCTTTTAAAACAGTTATTGCTGAGATCGAAAAACGGATACTTGAACTATAATTCAGCCGAGCAGAGCATTACGCTCTGCTCGGCTTTTCTGTTACGCCGCGTGGTCTAAGCCGTTTGTGAACTGCTCAAAGTCGAAATTGAAATCGATCTTCACTTTATAATCGCGGAACACCTCAATGCGGTTGATAAGGGCGTTGACCACCATCTTCTTTTTCTCCAAGGTGGCTTCCTCATAGAGATCTGCCCACGAGATCAGTTCGTCGAAACTGTCCGTGAGTTGACGGAGCAAGTTTTCGGTGTCTTTCACCTCGCGTTTGGCATCGTCGCATTGCTCGCGCAGCCGTGCACATTCGCCCTCCGCTTCCGCAATCAGTTCCGACAGCATCTCGGTGGAAAAGGAACTCTCGCCCCGAATGGATTTCACCACCTCGGATTTGAGCAAGGTGAGATTGTCGTCCGCCTTGCCGTAATCGGCATTCAGCATAATCAGCCGCGCCTTGCGCAGTTCCAGCTCATTCGAATATTTCGCGCTGATAACCTCGCTTTTGGAAACACCTTTCATCTTAGCGAAAATGTCCTTGAGGATGGTATCCACAACATCGTCCAGAATGTGCAGGGTATAACCGGTCTGCCCGTCGCATTCGGTCTGCTTGCGTGTCTTGCCGTAACAGATATACCGAATGCGCTTGGTCATATCCAGCGTACCGTTGGTACGTTTACGGTAGCGCCCGTTGGTGCTGAGAATGAGCCGCGACCCGCAATGCCCGCAAAACACCTTGCCTGTCAGCATGGATTTGCTTTTGGTGTTCAGCGGTACGGCAGGGTTGGCGCGGTG
>JAZRQN010000060.1:0-20917 GCA_045649855.1 Acutalibacteraceae bacterium
TGAATATAATTTTACTATTTCAGTTTGTTGTTGTTTTGAATAATTCTTTCTCACTTTATAACCTCCCAATATATTTACAAAAACATCGGATGATTTTCATTAACCATCTATATTTTGTTACTGAATAAATATTTTAACAAAAAATGATTGGTTTTGAAAATACATTGACAAACATCTATGTATCGCATATAATATAAACATAGACAATTATCTATGTGAGGTGCTTTTATGTGTGAAATTGATGTGGCTTTGATTTGCAAAGCTTTATCCGATTCGAATCGTTTGAAAATCGTTGAAATGTTATCAGATGGAGAGAAATGCGGGTGCAAACTCCTTGAAGCGTTTAACATCACCCAACCGACTCTTTCCCATCACATGAAGATATTAGAGGAAAGCTGTTTGGTGAAAGGGATAAAACAAGGTAAGTGGACCTATTACTCGCTTTGCTGTGAAACCTTAAAGGAATTCAAAATCTTTATCGCATCCCTTGAATGTGTAAAGGGCGGTGAGTGCGGATGTCAGTAATTTGGGATTTTATTCAGAATGAAATTCTTGGTATGCATTGGCTAAACCGATTACTTGGAACACTGTTAAATGCGATTGGTCTTTCTATTGATAGTCGCATCGGTGCCAGTGTACAGTTCTTTATCTATGATATGATAAAGATCATGGTGCTGCTCGGCGTACTGATTTTGATTATCTCGTATATACAAAGTTTCTTTCCGCCGGAGAGAACAAAAAAGATACTCGGCAGATTTCACGGTGTTGGAGCAAACATTGTAGCTGCGCTGCTCGGTACAGTAACGCCATTCTGCTCTTGCTCATCTATTCCGTTGTTTATTGGCTTTACAAGTGCAGGACTTCCTCTTGGTGTAACGTTCTCATTCCTTATTTCTTCTCCGATGGTGGATCTTGGTAGCCTTGTTCTGCTGATGAGCATTTTCGGTTGGAAAGTAGCTATTGTGTATGTTGTTGTCGGACTTATCATTGCCGTTGTCGGCGGTACACTCATTGAGAAGTTACACCTTGAAAATCAAGTGGAAGAATACATCCGCAACGGTCGCTCACTCGATGTTCCGCAGGAAGAACTTCATTTCAAAGACCGCCTGAAATATGCTTGGGAGCAAGTTGTGTCCACCGCTAAAAAGGTGTTTCCGTATGTGCTTGTTGGTGTTGGTATCGGCGCGATCATTCATAATTGGATACCTGAAGATTTCATCGTTAAGGTGCTTGGTGGTAATAATCCCTTCGGCGTTATCCTTGCTACCGTTGCCGGTGTTCCAATGTATGCCGACATTTTCGGTACGATCCCGATTGCAGAAGCTCTGCTTGCAAAGGGTGCGTTGCTCGGTGTTGTGCTGTCCTTTATGATGGGTGTTACAACTTTATCCCTACCATCAATGATTATGCTTCGCAAGGCTGTAAAGCCGAAATTGCTCGGTATTTTCGTTGTGATCTGCACAGTTGGAATTATCCTTGTAGGATACTTCTTTAATTTAATTCAACCGCTTATTATTTAATTTGGAGGTTATATTATGGCATTGTTTAATTTTAAGAAGAAAGAAGAAAAGAATCCTTGTTGTTGCTCTTGCAGTGCACCAACACAGGAAAACAACGTTACAAACGAATGTTGCGATAAAACTGTTGAAGGTATTTGCTGCATCAAAGTTTTGGGTGCAGGTTGTAAATCTTGCCACGAGCAGTATGAAAATGTAAAGACAGCCGTTAAAAATCTCGGACTTGATATCGAGGTGGAATATATCACCGATATGCAGAAGGTTATGGAATACGGTGTAATGAGTATGCCGGCAATCGTGGTAAACGAAAAGGTTGTATCTATGGGCAAAGTATTGAAAGTGGCAGAGGTTGAAAAGTTGCTGAAATGAAAAAAGTAGCATTTATTTGTGTGCATAACTCTTGCCGTAGTCAAATTGCCGAATCACTTGGAAAGCATCTGCGTGGAGATGAATTTGACTTTTACTCGGCAGGCACGGAAACGAAACCGAAGATCAACCAGGATGCAGTACGGTTGATGAAACAGCTCTACGGCATTGATATGGAGCAGACACAGTACAGTAAGACCTTTGATAAAATCCCATCCCCGGATATTGCAATCTCTATGGGATGTGATGTTGGATGTCCTTTCATCGGTAGAGCCTTTGATGACAATTGGGGGCTACCTGATCCATCAGGACAGAGCGATGAGGTGTTTATTAAGGTTATACAGCAGATAGAAACAAATATTAAATACTTATCAAGATAATAATATTTGATAAAGATTATTCACAACTGATCACCCAGAGTTGAACTAACGACTAAAATTCGAAAGTGGTGCGTTCGTCTTTTATGGGGGAAAAGCCAAAAAAATAAAGGACTACTTCGGTAGTCCTTTATTTTATCCAATCCGAAGGATTGGCATGTAATCGCCGATAGGCGTATGTAATTACGCGAAGCGTGTATGGTATCACCGTAGGTGCATTTTCCTTCGGATTGATTACATGCCAAAATGAATTTTGGATTACATACATTTTCTTACGAAAATGATTACACTCAACACTTCGTGTTGATGTAGTGGCGGATTTCCACTCCGGATAATCGTCGTAGGACGTCATCTTGTCCGTCAATTTACCGTTCTTCAGTTCATAATCCGGTTGGCCACCGTCTGAATGAACCGGTGGTCGTAGGGACACGGCACTACAGATGTACAGCAGCCCTAACGGCGTGGATCACTATGCTGTCATCCACCAGGCATTCTCTTCTGAAATAAAAAACGCTTTCTCTCACACTATGTGTCTTTTCCCGTTTTGCGAAATTGGCTTGGTGTCACAGCCGTATACACTTTAAACATCTTACTAAAATAACTGAAACTATTAAATCCGACCGTCGCCGCAATTTCCGAAACCGATAACTCTGCATTTTTCAAAAGTGCCTTTGCTTTCTCTATACGATACATACACAAATAGGTCTGAAAGCAATAGCCGAAAGAAGCGTGAAACAGCCGACAAAAATAACTGTTATTTATATGAAGAAACGCCGCCACATCGGTCGATGTGATTGGCTCACCGTAATGAGCGGCTATATATGCCACGATACGATGGTGATAATGAGAATCCTTTGTTCGGTCAGAGAATACAAAACACCCTTCTTGCAACAAATCTCCAAAAAGCAAAGACAGATTTCCAATCACGCGCAATTCCCATCCGGTTTTCTTTTCCCTTTCCGCCTCTACAGCAGAAAGAAAATATCTGCCGTATTGTTCCTCCGCATCCTGTAAAATACAAGGAACGGTAATTTCCCCTTCTTCCAAACGGCGTTTCAGTTCCTTATCGTACAATAACCGCAAGTCAAAGCAGGCACACACGTGTTTAAAATCCTTGCTTGCCAAAATCGTATAACGGTGCAAAGTATACGGGGCAATCAAAATGATATCGCCTTTTCGGATCATGTGTATTTCCGTTTCCAGATACAGCATGGCTTCGCCCCTCTGTACCAGCAACACTTCCATTTCCCGATGCATATGGAACAACGTATCCACATCGCACTTGGCAATATTCTTTTTATGGTCACGAGCATAGGTGGCAAAGGGAATGGTTGTATAGTTTCTTTTAAAATCATCAATCAGCATAATTCACCATAATGTCAATATAGTTATAACATCTGTCGAATTCTTTATAGATTCCGTCCAATTCTCTCCTTATAATTATAACACAAGCATTCGCGAAAAACAAGGAGGATTCCGGATGAAAAAGCAGAACTGGAAAATCGTATACACCGAATATGCCGGCATGGAGAAAAAAGCAGTAGAACTCCTGTCTGCTGAAATCGGAGCATTAACCCTACGGGATACCGGCATTTACACAATCCATGTGCTGGCGTGCGAGCAGGTCGAACAAGCCATACTGGATACCAACACGGTGCTTATCGGACTTCATCGTCAAAACCCCGTAATTCAGAAATACATCGATGCGCTCGCAATCCCACAAAACGGCTATGTGGTCAAGGCGATCGACAACCCGGATTCCCCCGAACATAAACTGGTACTCATTACCGCCCACGAGCCCACCGCCCTGTTCTACGGCGCCGTAGATTTTGTAGACGATTGTCTGGCCGAGTCTACTCCGGCCGATCACCATCCCATCCGTTTGGTGGATGAGGTTCTCTCCCATCCCATGCCCGACTATTACAGCGCTTCTGCTCCCGTTACAAAAACACGTACCGTATTCACTTGGGGGCATCCCATCAACGACTATCGCAACTACATTGAGAATATGGCACGGCTACGCTTAAATGAATGGATTATTTGGAACGACTACGTCCCGTTGAACGCAAAAGACTTGGTGGAGTATGCCCATGAGTTTGATATTCGGGTAATCTGGGGATTCGCCTGGGGGTGGAGCCGAGATTGCGCCGGTATCGATCTGTCTCGTCTGGAACAAATGAAGGAGGAGATTCTCAACACATACGAACAGCAATATAAAAATATCGCAGGGGACGGTATCTACTTCCAATCCTTTACCGAAACGCAGCTTGACAGCATTAACGGTCGCCCCATCGCCGATACGGTGGTCGAATTCGTCAACACCGTGTCGGCCGCCCTGCTGGAACGCTATCCCTCCCTGCGGATACAGTTCGGTCTGCATGCCGATTCTGTAAAAAATCATTTGGATTCCATCCGCAACGTGGACAAACGAGTGAAAATCGTCTGGGAAAACTGCGGAACGTTCCCTTATGGAGCGTTAGGCGCAGAACCCTTTACCTTCTCGGAATCCGAGTTTGAACAAACCCGTCGTTTCAGCGAAACCATTCTGTCTCTGCGGCAAGGAGAGACCGGCATGCTTTTTAAAGGATTTATGACCTTGGACTGGTGCGGCGATCGCTTTGTGCATCAAGCAGGCCCTTTTGTACTGGGGAAATCCAATCGTCGGCTCATTGAGCACGACCGCACTATGCTGGAGCCTATTTGGCGTTACCTCCAGACCGGCTGGATGAAAAACGGCGCATACGCACACCGTATGACTCGATTGCTGACTCAGCACGATCCCAACATCACCATCGGCATGGCAGGACAATTTGCCGGCGGCATTTGGTTTGCCGAAGCATTGTGCGCCCAACTTCTATGGGAGTGTAACAAGCCATAC
This sequence comes from Acutalibacteraceae bacterium, assembly GCA_045649855.1. Taxonomy (GTDB): domain Bacteria; phylum Bacillota; class Clostridia; order Oscillospirales; family Acutalibacteraceae; genus URNF01. The sequence continues at coordinate 5,139 of JAZRQN010000060.1, forward strand.
GACGAGATTTTTGATAAGGTAGCGAAAAGACGTTGTGTAGACATCGTATAAGGCGAAGAGATTTCACAGACACACCAACGGAGCGCTCACACAGGGAAATATCGACGAAAAACCGATTTATCCCTGTGTGAGCGCTCCGAAACGGTGTGTCTTTTCTTTTTGTATGCTCCCTCGAGTTAATAATAAACAAAGATGATAGTTTTTAAAGAAAAAGTGATTGCTTTTTTGTGTCTGGATATACACGGAAAAGGCAACTCTGTCAGACGCAGATTCAAAGAACTCAAAGGCTTTGAAAAGGTGTATATCGAGCCGAAAGCGCAAAAAACGGTGGAATTCACCTTGGGGTATGATGAGCTGAAGGTGTGGTCTGCGAATGAAACATACGAGCTGGAAAACGGCACGGTTGAACTGTTTGCAGGTGCGAATCCCCATCTTCCCTTGAAAGCGGAAGTCAAAATTGAGGTATAAAAGCGATCTGCATATATAAATTTGAAATACCATATAACATCCCGTCGTGAAAATCACGACGGGGTTTCTTTTTTCTTGCATTTTTGTCGTTTTATGCTAAAATATAAAAGACCCAGCAAAGAAGAGAAAAGAGGCTTTTCCCATGACTACGAAAACAAATGCATACAGAAACGGTATACTGATAGCATCGGTGTTTGCGATGCTGTTTGCAGGCATTATTTACGCCTGGTCCATTTTGAAAGTGCCGCTTGCCGAGGATTTCGGTTGGAGTGCATCGCAGCTGACCCTCAACTATACGCTGACCATGTGCGGCTTTTGCATCGGCGGTTTGACGGGCGGTGTGTTGCTGCCCCGAATCGGCGCGAAATGGTCCGGCTTGCTTGCCTCGGTGATAGCAGGTGTCGGCATTATGCTGACCGGATTGCTGGACGGCAGCAGTGTGGTGCTGTTGTACCTCACTTACGCCGTGATGGGCGGTTTTGGCATCGGTCTTTCGTATAACGTCATCATTTCCACCGTTAGCGCGTGGTTTCCCGATAAAAAAGGCTTTTGCAGCGGTTGTTTGCTGATGGGCTTTGGCGCGAGTTCTTTGTTGCTCGGCAATCTGGCGGATGCGCTGTTCAAAACGGCACTTGGCCGTTGCGGTACGTTCGTGTTGCTGGGCGCTGCCCTGCTGATTGTGGTCGGCGCGGTGAGTTTGTTCCTGAAAGCGCCTGCGGCGGACGTGGTGTTGCCTGCACCCAAGATGAAAGCGACCGCCAACTTCGGCGCAGAGGAGTATACCACCAAAGAAATGCTCAAGCGCTTCACGTTTTGGCGCGGTTTCCTGTTGCTGACCTTCGTAACGGCGGTGGGCAACTCGGTCATCAGTTTTGCACGCGATTTGGCTGTGTCGGTGGGCGCAGGCGCCATGTTGGCGACCAACCTTGTCGGCATTCTGGCGGTTTGCAACGGCCTTTCCAGAATTTTGTCGGGTGCGCTGTTTGATGCGTGCGGCCGCAAAACCACTATGATGGTCGCGAATATCACCACCATCGTGGCGGCAGGTGTTACGCTGTTGTCGGTGGTTACCAACTCGTTGGTGGTGTGTATCATCGGTCTGTGTTTCACAGGTTTTTCGTATGGTTCTTGTCCGATTCAGGTAACGTCTTTCATCTCGGCGTTTTACGGGCAAAAATATTTTGCATCCAATTTCAGCGTGATGAACTGCAACTTGATTTTCGCTTCGTTCATCGCCACCGCTTGCAGCAGCCTGAGCATCACTTTTGGCACCTACGCGGCACCGTTTGTGTTGTTGCTCGCCCTGTCCTTCGCCGCATTGGCATTGAACCTCAGCCTCAAACGCCCGTAAGGACAGCGTGTTCTCCTCACTCAACCGACGGTTTGTAGACAGATACCGCTAAAACGGATATACTAACTACAGAAGGAGGGATCGTATGGATCAGCAAAAAATCGGTGCGTTCATAGCGCAGCGCCGCAAGGCGAGGGGGATGACCCAACTGCAACTTGCCGAAACACTCGGCATCACCGATCGTGCGGTTTCCAAATGGGAAAACGGCAGATCGCTGCCGGACGCCGCCTTGATGCTCGCCTTGTGTGATCTTTTGGGGATCACTGTTAACGATCTTCTCAGTGGGGAGGTATTGCAGGTGGAGAATTATAACAAAGAACTGGAAAACAAGCTGATCGAAATGGTCAGACAAAAAGAGGAAAGCGACAAACGGTTGTTGGCGCTCGAATGGGTGATCGGCATTCTGTCGCTGATCGTGTTGCTGGCACCTGTTACGGTTGCCGCTCTCGTGCCGATGGCGGAATGGAAACAGCTGGTGGTTGCATTTTCCGGCTTTATCCCCGGCATCATCGGCTTTGGCTTTGCACTGCGCATCGAGCAGGTGGCAGGCTACTATGAATGCGGACACTGTCAGCACAAATACGTGCCGCACTATTGGACGCTCAATTTTGCGCCGCACGTCGGCAGAACGCGGTATATGAAATGTCCCGCCTGCCACAAATGGTCCTGGCAGAAAAAGAAACTGACAAAAGATTAAAAAAGTGTCGCTTATGCCGGGTGCGGATAAGGATAAAAATAGAGCAGATGCACAAAGTTCGTGCATCTGCTCTTGTTTTTTGTAGGCACTATTCTCGGCTCCCTCTGACGAGGGAGCTGGCGAAACCGTTGGTTTCGTCTGAGGGAGAGATACTGGCATCTTTGTTTTTATTCTCTCCCTCCACCGCTGTTGCGGTCCCCCTCCCTCGTCAGAGGGAGGCAGGATTAGTGTCATCCCCAACCGCAACTCCCATATGCGACGCTTTTTTTGTTCGCCAAAGTGTTGCTTTTTGGACGGTGGAATGTTACACTGAACTCAACAAGCAAAGGCGGTGGCGGCATGCGTGATATGTCTAGTATTGACAGCAATTTTAAAGTGCAAACCAATTTCAGCAAACCCGATTTGAAACTATACGACGTAAAACAAGCGCCGTTTTCGATACACGGCGTGCAATTTGAAAACGGACAGTTTCGCAGAATGCCTGAGGCGGTTGCCAAATCGGTGAGCGAGCGTGTACAGGTGTTGCACGCGCACACGGCAGGCGGCAGGGTGCGTTTTCGCACCGACAGCGCCTACGTTACCATACACGCGAAGATGCCGGACGTGGGCAAAATGCCGCATTTTGCGCTGTCCGGTTCTGCCGGTTTTGATCTGTACGAGCGGGTAAACGGCGAAGAGGTTTTCCGCTTGCCCTTTTTGCCGCAGTTTACCATCACCGACTCGCTGGACGGCCTGCACGAATGTGGCGAAAGCGGCGTGATGCGTGAATTCACCATCAATTTTCCGTTGTACAGCGCGGTGAGTGAACTGTACATCGGGTTGCAGGAGAGCGCGGTCGTTTTACCGCCTACCCCGTATGCAGACAGATTGCCGATCGTGTATTACGGCTCGTCCATCACGCAGGGTGCTTGCGCTTCCCGTCCCGGCAGATGCTACGAAAGCATCATCGAGCGGCGACTGCATATCGATTATATCAATCTTGGCTTTTCCGGTTCGGCAAAAGGGGAAGATGCCATGATCGACTATCTCGCATCTCTGCCGATGTCGGTGTTCGTGTGCGATTACGACTATAACTCCGATTCGGCGGCGCACCTGGCAGACACCCATGAAAAACTGGTGCGTGCGGTGCGTCGGCAGCACCCCGACGTGCCGATCGTGATGATGACCAGGCCGAAGCTCCGTCTGACCGCAGAAGAGCAAAAACGCCGCGAGGTGATCGAAACCACCTTTGCGAACGCCAAAGCGGCAGGGGACACGGACGTGCATCTGCTGACGGGCGATCAACTGATGGCAATGGCAGGTCCTGAGGGCACGGTGGAGGGTGTACACCCGACCGACCTCGGCTTTGCTTCCATGGCTCTGGCAGTGGGCGATCTTTTGGAGAAAATCTGTAAATAAAAAACACCCGAACGCATTTGCGTTCGGGTGTTTTTTGGAGCTACTGATCCGATTCGAACGGACGACCTGCTCATTACGAGTGAGCTGCTCTACCTGCTGAGCCACAGTAGCACGATAGTAGAATTATAGCAACATTTCGTACCGCAGTCAAGGGAAAAAACAAATTTTAGTTGCCAAACCCCAAAAACTGTGCTATGATAAACGTGAATACAAATCACAAAGGAGGGCTTTTGATGGCAAAAGAGGAAAAAAGCATCTTATCTCTGCGTATGCGACTGTTGCGCGTTGCGAGCGGTATGCGTCAAGAGGAGGTTGCGGATATGCTCGGCATCGGCCGCTCCGCGTATACGTACTATGAATTGTCCCGCAGCAGACCCGATTATGATGCACTGATCCGATTGGCGAAGTTGTATAACGTAACCATCGACTATCTGGTCGGCATTTCCAATTTTCCCGTGAACGAACAGCAAAAGCCCGAAATCAGCCACGATAACGAGGCGGTGATCGCGACCGAAGCGACGGTTGGCAAACTCGGCAAAGACGAGCGGTACTTGGTTGGTCTGTATCGGCAGTTGTCCGAGAGCAGTCAAATGGAAATCATGGATCTGATGAAAAAGAAACGCGACCGCGGCGAATAACAGATAACGATAAGCGGACGAGGATGCTACCCTCGTCCGTTTTGCTGTTTGCATATAAAATTTTTCTTGCCAACAAAGGGTGGATACTGTACAATAGAATATAGAAAAAGAAAAAGGGGGAAACACCATGCCTACTGCCAGTTCTTTCAAGTTGCAAAGCAAACGTAAAAACCTGTTTTTGCGTTTGTCGCGCGGTCATTTTGCGACCAGCCACAGCCACATCAATTATTATATTGATGTAACCACCCAAAAGACCCGTTTGTCCGAAGCGAAAGCGGTGGCGGAGGAGTTGGTGTCCTATTATTCGTCCACCACCATCGTGGACACCATTTTGTGCCTGGACGGCACGGAAGTGATCGGCACATGTCTGGCGGAAGCGCTGACCGCAGGTTCGTACGTGAACCTCAACGCGCACCAGACCATTTACGTTGCCACACCCGAACATACCACCGGCAGTCAGCTCATTTTCCGCGACAATATGATTCCGATGATCGCAGGCAAAAACGTGCTGATCCTCGCGGCGTCGGTTACCACGGGTTACACCGCGGCGGCGGCAATCGAGGCGATCAACTACTACGGCGGCAAGGTGTCCGGTGTCGCGGCAATCTTCACGCTGGTGGACAAAGTGGGCGATCATCCCGTGCGCGCCACCTTCCAGTTGTCCGACCTGCCCGACTACGAATCCCACCCGTCGGTGGACTGTCCCTTGTGCAAAAAAGGGGTCAAGGTGGACGCGCTGGTCAACAGTTACGGCTATTCCAAATTGTAAATAGGCTGATCACCGCTCACGGCGATGCTGTGAGCGGTTATTTTTTGCTTTTTTCTTGCCAAATGGCGGATGAGTGTAGTATACTAAATATAATAATACCTTAAAGAAGGTTGATGATATGTTGAAATCTTTAAAAGAAACCGCGGCGGCAGCCGCGTTGGAACTTTGCGACACCGCAAAATTGAAAGCAGGCGATATTTTGGTGGTGGGCTGTTCTTCCAGCGAAGTGATGGGGGACACCATCGGCACCAACTCGGCGGTGGATACCGCCAAAGCGGTGTTTGAAGGCATTTATGAAGTTGTCAAAGCGCGCGGCATTTTTTTGGCGGCGCAGTGTTGTGAACATTTGAACCGCGCCTTGATCGTGGAAGCGGCGGCTGTGCCGTGCGCGGAGACGGTCAACGTGGTGCCTCAGCCCAAAGCAGGCGGTTCGTTTGCCACCGCCGCCTATGCGGCGTTTGAGCATCCCGTGGCGGTAGAAGAGATCAAAGCGGATGCCGGTATGGACATCGGCGGTACCTTGATCGGCATGCATTTGAAACGCGTGGCGGTGCCGGTGCGCCTTGGTGTGGATCACATCGGTCAAGCGATTTTGCTGTGTGCGCGCACCCGTCCGAAATTCATCGGTGGCGAACGTGCGATGTACGATCGCGATCAACTGTAAAAGGAGTTTATCATGCACGCTGAGATCCGCTATCTCCTGCAACTGATGAGAGCGTTCGTGCAGAGGGAATCTGCGCCGCCGATCCCTGTTGATATGGATATGAAACGGCTGTTTCATCTCGCACAGAGCAGTAATCTGTCGGGACTGGTTGGCTATATGCTGTTGCCCATGCCGTCGGACGATGCGGTGGTGGCGGCGTTTCAAAAGCATTTTTTTCAGACGGTGGGCATTTTCGCCAACCGTAACGACGCGGTGGAAACCTTGCGAAAGCAGTTGGATGCCGCAGGTATTCCGTTTGCACTGCTGAAAGGTGCGGTGGTGTCGCGGTTGTATCCTGCGAGGGAACTGCGCACGTTCGGGGACGTGGACGTGTACGTGCCGCCCGTGTGCAGAACGCCGCTGACAAACCTGCTCAAAGCGCAGGGGGACGAGATTTGTTACGAGGATGCAACCCAGATTTGCATTTCCCGTTTGCCGTTGCAGGTGGAATTCCATTTTAACTTGACCGCCGATTGCGGAGAGGACAACCCTGCCTTGTATGCGTATCTGAACGATCCGACACCGTGTATGTGTCAGGATGAAATGCTGGATATCCAAACGGTAGATCCCGTTTACCATTTCGTATATTTGTTGTCCCACCAGTTGCGACATCTGCAGGGGGACAGCCCGGGAATCCGTTCGTATTTGGATCTGGCGGTTGTGTTGCAAAGCGGATATCTGACCGATTATGCGGCACTGCGTGAAACATTGCAGACGGTTGGATTGTACGCATACGCGCAAAAAGCGCTCACCCTTACCGAGCGGTGGTTTAGAGTTCCTTCTCCGTTGCCGACGGTGGCGTTCTCGGACGAGGACGTTTCGTTCATTGAGGAGTATCTGTTCCGCGTGGGACAGTTTGCACGCAAGGAAAATCCGCGTGCGGCAAGCGTGCAGGCAAAAGGCGGCAAATGTCCGCGTCTGCGTGCTGTTTTGACGGCGTTGTTTCCGCCTGCCGCGCGGTTGCGTGAGGACAAGCGGTATCGATCACTTGCCAAAAGGTGTTTGCCGCTTGCATATATATATCGTTTGTTCCGCGGTGCGTTTTGCCGTACGGGGTATGCGTTGTCGTCTGCAAAAGACATAGCCACTGCCACCGAAGATGCGGCCGCTCGCCATCGCGTGCAATCTATTATGGGAGGTATCGAACATGAAGAAAGATAACGCTGTCAGCCGTTGGGTGTGGTGGCTTTCTTTGATCGTCTGCGGTGTGATCGTTTTTAAACTGGCGGATGATTTTTCGGGATTTACCGAGAGTATCGGCAATTTTGCAGGTGTGCTCACCCCGTTTATCATCGGCTTTATCATCACCTTTTTGCTGTATGCGCCCTGCAACCGTCTGGAATTGTGGATCAAAAAATCCAAGAATAAGATTTTGCAAAAAACCGCACGCGCTATCTCGATGACTGTGTGCTATCTGGTGTTTTTCGCGTTGATTACAGGCGTGTTGGTGTTGCTGTTGCCTGCATTGTACAGAGGCATCACAGCGTTGTTTGCCGGTATCCCCGCCTACTACAACAGCATTGCGGAACGCGTACAGGCCCTCACCGAACCGGGTGGTTTGGTGGACAGACTCGGCTTGTCCGAGGCGGTCAACAACGCATACGCTGCCGCGTACGATAAGTTGCTGTCCATGGCGAACCCCTCCGTGCTGTTACCTGCGCTGACGGGTATGTTCAAAGGCGTTTTGTCGGTTACCTCCTCGTTGTTTGACGTGTTTATGGCACTCATCGTCTCGGTGTATATGCTGGCACAGCGCGAAGCGTTACTCCGCGCACTCAAAGCGTTGCTTGGTGCTGTTGTCGGCAAGCGCGCGCTTGGCGTTTGCACCTACTATGTCCATCAGAGCGCAGCGGTGTTTTATAACTACCTGTACGGCGCGTCGGTGGACGTGGTAGTGGTCGCCGTTTTGCTGTCCATCGGATTTTCCATCTTCGGTATGCCGCAAGCGGTGTTGCTCGGCTGCGTGGTCGGTCTGATGAACTTCATCCCGTATTTCGGCGCGATCATCGGCGGCGCAGGCGTTGCACTCATCGCGCTGTTGACCCACAACATTTACTACGCGCTCGGTCTGCTGGCGTTTGTGATCATCATTCAGCAGGTGGACGGCAACATCATCCAACCGCGTATCGTGGGTTCTACCGTCGGTCTTCGTCCCATTTACGTGTTGCTCGCCATCACGGTGGGTGGCGGTTTGTTCGGTTTCTGGGGCATGCTGATCGGTGTGCCGATCATGGCGATCATCAAGGTCGTCCTCACCGACTTCATCCAATATCGCAACAAACAAAAACAACAAACAGAAACAACAGAAACAACATAAAAACAGAACCGCAACGGAATGTTCCGTTGCGGTTCTGTTTTTTTATTACAGCAATGCCAGCAGGTCTTCGGCAGACAGGGCGGACAACGAGGTGATACCGCCTGACAACACGGCATCTGCCAGTTGTTGTTTTCTCTCCTGCATCTGCAGGATTTTTTGTTCAATGGTATCCTGTGCCACCAGGCGGATGACCTGCACAGGCTTGGTCTGCCCGATGCGGTGCGCACGGTCGGTGGCTTGCTGTTCCGCCGCCGCGTTCCACCACGGGTCGAAGTGGATGACCGTGTCCGCGCCCACAAGGTTGAGTCCCGTGCCGCCGGCTTTGAGCGAAATGAGGAACACGTCCGCCTTGCCGTCGTTGAACTCATTGACCATGTGCACGCGCTGTGCGGCAGGTGTATCGCCTGTCAGCACCATATACCGTATATCGGTACGGTCCAGATCTTTTTGTAAAAGTGCCAGCATCGAGGTGAACTGCGAGAACAGCAATACGCGGTGTCCTGCGGCTTTGGCTTGCCCCAGCACTTCCAGGCACGCGTCCCGTTTACAACTGTCTCCCGTGTATCCGTCCACGCACAGCGAGGGATCGCAGCAGATCTGGCGCAGTCGGGTGAGCAAGGACAACACCGACAACCGACTTTTTTCAAAAGTACCTGCGGCAACCTCTGCACCGATGCGATCTTTGATCTGTGCGGCGCACGCGACGTACAGTTTTTCCTGCTCATCCGACAGCCGCGCGGTGAGCACTTGCTCTGTTTTGGGAGGCAGTTCGGTGAGCACGTCGGCTTTGAGTCGTCGCATCAGGAAGGGGGCGACGATAGCGGACAGGCGACCCAGCGCCGCCTCATCTCCGTCCCGCACCGCAGGTAGTTCAAAGCGGTTTTTAAACCGTGTATAATTGTACAAAAATCCGGGCATCAGGAAATCGAAAATACTCCACAGTTCGGACAACCGATTTTCCATCGGCGTACCGGTCAGCGCAAACCGCCGATTGGAGTTGACCGCTTTGACCGCTTTCGCGTTTTGGGTCTTTTGATTTTTAATATATTGCGCTTCGTCCAAAATATGATATTGGAACGCAAGATTTTGATACAACCGAATATCCCGCTTGAGCAGATCATACGAGGTGATGACCACCCGATACGACCCTGCCTCACGCAACAGTGCTTCACGGGCAGGTGCGTCCCCCGTTATCGCCAACGCGGTGAGATGGGGGGCGAATTTTTTGATTTCGTTTTCCCAGTTGAGCACCAAGGAGGTGGGACACACCACCAAGGAGGGGAGTTCGCCGTCATACGCGCAGAGCAGGGAGATGATCTGCAAGGTTTTGCCAAGACCCATATCGTCCGCCAGAATACCGCCGAATCCCGCGGCATCCAACGCTTTCAGCCAGCGGAAGCCTTCTTTCTGATACGGGCGCAGGATGTTTTCCAGCGAGGGCGGTACGGTCGCAGGTTGTTTGGCGGCGTCTTTGATAGACTGTGCCAGTGCAACGAACACCTGATCTTTTTGAAAATGAATGGCAGGACGCGACCGCAAAAGCGATTGCAACTGCAACGCGCGATAACGCGGCAAGGTTACTCTGCCGCTTTTGAGTTCGGCAGGGGTGAGGTCCAGTTCTTCCGCCAACAGCGCAAGACCGTTCACCGTTTCATCGGTCAGTTGCACGTACGCGCCGCTGCGCAGACGGGTGAACTTCTTTTGCTCTCTGAATCGGGTGAGCAACTCTTTCAGTTCGCTTGTGTCCCAAGCGTCCAGATCAAAGGTAACTTCCAACAAATCGCCTGCCACCTGCACGCCGACCGACACTTCGGGAGGGGGAGCAGGACGCAGACGCTTAAATGCATCGGTAGCGTACACCGTACACAGCGATTCAAGCGAGGGCAACCCCTCGGTCAAGAACGTGTATACCGTGTCTTCATCCCCGTGGAATACCACTTCGCCCGTTTCGGGCAAAAAGCCTGTGAAATACCGTTCAATCAGCACGCGCACGGCACGTTCCAGACGGGTATCCCGTCGATCGTCCCGTTTGACGTCGGTGAAGAGCGGCAATTCCTGCTCACCGTACACAAAGGATACTTTTGCCGTAACGGTACCGTCTTCAGGGCAATCGAGATACACCTGCGGTGTGCAGGGGAGCGGCAGGTATGCGGTCAGCAATTCCGCACCGCCAAGCGGCAGCACTTCCTGTACCGCAGGCAATACCTGCGCGCAAAAGGCAGGCAGATCCGCTTTTTCCACCGTCAATCCCTCACGTTCGTGATGCGCGGCGATCAGCCAATCCTGCGCCAGCGTTGCAAACGGTTTGGTACAGCAATGGATCGCGTTGCCCACCACCACGTATAAGCAGTTGTTGCCCACCAGAGGGATGGCAGGGGTGGTCATAAAGGTGATACCGCCCTGTATCTCTTTGGCGGTGATAGAAACGGCAGGGTCGCCGCGATGCACGATTACCATACGCGCATCACCGCCGACACGCAGGGTGAACGGTGCGGCGTCGCCAAGGGCAATCAGGCGGTCCAGACCTGCAGGGGACAGCGGCAGTTCGCGCCCCGTCAGCGTGTTACCGCTGAACTGTTCATACGCCGCGAGTTCGGACGTTAAGAAATCCCACACCGCCATACTGTCGCTCGTGAAAGCGGAGGGGTGGTGGAAAAAGGCGAGGTCTTTGCCGTAGGAAACGGTGTCGCCGTTTTGCACGGCGGATACGAATGCGCTGATATCTTTTACAATATACTGCCGTCCGCGTTCCAGCGTGAAGGACACCATCGGGCGCAAACCGGACAGCACCAGCTGAAAGCGCAAGCGAATATCCCCGTCGTTTTCGACGGCACGCAGGGAGGCAACGTCCTTTGCAGGATAGTGGCGAATGAGCGAACGCGCAGCATCCGTGGTACGCGCGGAGGGGAGCAGGGCGGATGCAGGGGTAACCGTGCCCAGCATATCGCGGTAGTATTTGTCGGTGAGCATACCCACAATGTGGCGGCAAGCACCTTCGCCCTCGTGATAATGTGCGCAGGTGCAGGAGATCCACTCCGCATCGCCGTTTTTGTCAAACCCTGCTTCGGTGGTGTATACTTCGCCGTCCTCGCCGCACACGTTCGCGGTAACAAACTCGGCGTAAAAATCGGTATGTACACGGGTGAGATCCTTGACCTTCCCCGCATTATACAGTGAAACACCGCGCAGATAGGCTTGTCGTGTTTGCGCGATAGCACCTATTTTTTTCAAAGAAAATAACGGCACGGTCATCACCACTTTCGAGTAATTTATCGAAATAGTATATCACGAAAACGTGTTTTTGTAAATAGGTTACGATGTATAATCTTCCAGCAAACGCTCTAAATCCCCTGCGCTGTACACCGCGATACCGCCAAGCAATCGTTGCTGCTCTGCAGGCGGCAGAGAGGCAACTGCCACTTCGAACAAGGTGGTCGGGCGTGCGTTGTTTCCTGTGAACACTGCCAGTTGCCCCTCCCACACGCCGATGGTATACAAAGCGGCGGATTTTTCGGTTTGTGAGCGCGGTTGCTCCTTTTGCGCATACAAAATCCCCATTGAAACGGTGGCAACCACCCCGATTGCCGCCACACCTAACACCAAAATTCGCCAAGACCGTCGCATACCAACACATCCTTTTACCAAAGTATGTGTAGTATGTGTGAAATATGGGTTCTCTAACCCGCGAACATTGACTTTTTTGGATTTTTGCAGTATGATATTGTATTGTGGAAGACAATACTCTTTTTGAGAAAGTTTTTTGAAAGGTGGTTTGTGCGTGTTTGAAAAATTGAATGAACGTATACACGCGGCTGACCGCAAATTACGGGAATTTTTCCGCAGCATCCCGCAAAAAATCAAAGCCATTCCGGGCAAACTGCGCGATATTGGCGCGGTGATTGCTTATCTTGCAAAACACCCCAAGGAGATCAAGCGTTTGCTCCCCTCCAAAGCCAAGGTCAAACGGTTTTGGAAACGGGTGGGTACGCTCATGCTGGTGCTGTTTTTGATCGGCGTGATCACGGTCAGCATCATCGGCTGTTTTGCGGTGGTATACGTGGTCAACAACTTTGACGGCACCACCGGTCTGCCCAATCTGAACAACCTCTCTATGGACGCGACCTCGATTATCTGGGTCAAGGACGAGGAGAGCGGCAACTGGGTAGAATACGAGCATTTGGAAGGCGTCAACGCCATGTGGGTGGATATTGAACATATCCCGCGCCACATGCAACAGGCGGTCATTGCCATCGAGGACGAACGCTTTGAAGCGCACTACGGCGTGGACTGGAAACGCACGGTCGCCGCGTTTGCCAACTCGATTTTGCATTACAACGACGTGGAGTTCGGTGGTTCTACCATCACCCAGCAGCTTATCAAGGTAACTACGGGCGAGAACGACCGTTCTTGGACACGTAAGATCACCGAGATTTTGCGTGCGGTGGAAATGGAGAAGTTGTACACCAAAGAACAGATTTTGGAAGCGTACCTCAATAACCTGCCGCTGAGTAACAACGTGGTGGGCGTCGGCATGGGCGCTAACTACTTCTTCGGAAAAGACCTTTCCGAACTGTCTGTTGCCGAGTGTGCGGTGCTTGCCAGTATCACCAACAATCCCAGCCAGTACAACCCCTACACTCACCCCGAACAGGTGCGCCAGCGTCAGATGGTGGTACTGCAGAAAATGAACGAGCTCGGCTTCATCACCGATGACGAATACGTCCAGGCGATTGGCGAGGAAATGCATTATACCAGCAGTATGCAACACAGTTCCACCTGGGATTACTACGTAGACCTGGTCATCGAAGACGTGGTTGCCGACCTGCAAGAGCAGTACGGTTATACACAACAGTACGCAACACAGCTGGTGTTCTTTGGCGGTTTGAACATCTATTCCGCCGAGAACCCCGAACAGCAAAAAGCGGTGGAAGCGGTGTATGCGGACGAATCTAATTATCCCGCACATCTTGAGGGAGATACCGAAGACCCCGAAGCGTGCATCTTCATCGTGGAAGGGGACGGCAGGGTGGTTGCCACCGTTGGCGGCAGAGGCGAAAAGGCCGGCAAACGCGATTACAACCGTTCTACCAGTTCTTACCGTTCGCCCGGTTCTTCCATGAAACCGTTGACCGCATACGGTCCTGCTATCGATATGGATCTGGTGCATTGGTCCAGCAAATTGCAGGATGCGCCGCTCAAGCAGTTGTCGGACGGACGTATGTGGCCTGCCAACTACGAGGCAAAGCCGCGGGACAACGGACAGAAATTTATATACTACGCGTTGCAAGAATCGCTCAACACCATTGCGGCACGTTTGGTGGACATCAACACGCCGCAAGAATCTTTCCGCTATGCCGCTGAAAAGTTTGGACTCTCCTCCATGGTGAAATCCAAGGTGAATGAAAAAGGGCAGATTCTCACCGATATTGATCACGCACCGCTGGCGCTTGGCGCTTTGACAAACGGTGTATACGCCCGTGATATGGCGGCGGCGTATACCGCTTTTATGAACGGCGGCTACGTGGTAGAACCGTACAGTTACTATTCCGTATACCAAAACGGCACCATGGAAGACGGCAGTTTGTTGCTGGAAACCAAGGTGAAAAAGACCAGAGCGTTGGAAGAAGATTCCGCATACGTGATGAACCGTTTGATGCAGCGAGTTACCTTGTACGGTACCGCTACGGAAATCGGTTCTTCCTGGAAAGGCTGGGAAGTGTTCGGCAAAACGGGTACTGCGGCGGATAACAACGACGTGTATTTCTGCGGCGGCACTTCGTATTACGTGGGTGCTTCCTGGTTTGGATATGACGGCAACCAATCCTTGCTGAAAACCCAGACCAAAACGGCTAAAGCCCTTTGGAACAAAGCGATGAAAGCCTTGCACGCAGATTTGAAACCGCAGGGATTTGACCACCTGAAAGCGGACACCGAGGAACACGCGTTTTGCACCGAAACGGGTGAGCTCGCGACCGAGCAGTGTCCCAAGGTGGATTATGGTGTGTACAAAAAGAGCAACACCCCCGGCCTTTGTCAAAAGCACGGCGGTGATAAACTGACCACCACCGATCCTTCTGCTACCACGACGGGTGGTGCGACCACCACGACGGGCAGTGCGACCACCACGGCCACTACTGCAGCCACCACAACGGGTGCGACTACCACTACTACTGCCGCCGTAACCACTACCACTACGACCGGTTCTGCCGCGATTGTGGGCGAAATCACCGCGGCAACCGATACCGCCGCGCCCACGGCATCTGTCGATCTGTTAGATGAGTAACAAAACTAAAAAAGCGTCCACGGATTCATATCCGTGGACGCTTTTTGGTTGTTTAAGAATGTTTGCGATTGGTTATCCAGTTGAGAAAAACGGTTACGCCGATGAGCACGCCCATGACGATGATGATGGTGAGCATACCCAGACCCATATACTTGAGGTAGTAAACGAAATTCATAAAATTGGCTTGAAAAGCAGCTAAAAACATACGTGTTACCTCCTTATTAATGCATAAAGAAACTCAGGATAAGACCGCCTGCGATAACCGAAGCGATCTGACCGGAAACATTGACGCCGATGGAGTGCATCAGCAGGAAGTTCTGGTTATCTTCCGCCAGACCCATTTTATGCACGATGCGGCCGGACATGGGGAATGCGGAGATACCTGCAGCGCCGATCATCGGATTGATCTTCTTTTTGGAGAACAGGTTCAGGAATTTCGCGAACAGCACGCCGCCTGCGGTGTCCATCACGAACGCAACAAGACCCAACCCCAAAATCAACAGGGTGTTCACATTCAGGAATTCCTGCCATTGCATTTTGGTGGCGATGGTGATGCCGAGGAAGATGGTGATGAGGTTCGCCAGCACTTTCTGTGCGGTTTCCGAGATGGATTCCAGCACGCCGCATTCACGGATGAGGTTGCCGAACATCAAAAAGCCGACCAAAGATGCCGCCGAGGGGGCGACCAGCGTGGCAATCACGGTGATCACAATGGGGAACAGCACACGGGTGAGTTTGGTAACCGACTTGGGTTCGTACGGCATACGGATCAGGCGCTCTTTTTTGGTGGTGAGCAGTTTGATGATAGGCGGCTGAATGATAGGCACCAGCGCCATGTAGGAATACGCCGCGACAGCGATCGCGCCGGCGTAATCGGATTTCAGTTTATTGGCAACCACGATGGAGGTGGGGCCGTCTGCTGCACCGATGATTGCGATGGACGCTGCATCGTTTTCGGGGAAGAATATGGACGCCGCGCACAGTGTGAAGAAAATACCGAACTGCGCCGCTGCACCGAAGATCATCAATTTCGGGTTGGTGAGCACCGGACCGAAGTCGATCATCGCGCCGATACCGATAAACAGTATAAGAGGGAACAGCTCGTTGGCGATACCCGCGTTATAAAGAGTGCTTAAAGGACCTTCGTGGAGGACG
>JAZRQN010000061.1:0-5478 GCA_045649855.1 Acutalibacteraceae bacterium
TGGTAGCCGCAGAAAGGCAACATTGCCATGGGATCACGACGGACAACACCCACAGCGCCGGTAGCGGCAGCGGTGGTCTCGGAAGCCATGATAGAACCTACGAACACGCCGTGGTTCCAGTCGCGGGACTGGTACACCAGCGGAGCGGTCTTCGCACGGCGGCCGCCGAACACGATCGCGGAGATCGGCACGCCCTGATGGGAGTCGAACTCGGAAGATACGCAGGGGCAGTTTTTCGCCGGAGCGGTGAAACGGGAGTTGGGATGCGCACCCTTGGTGCCATCGGTGCAATCCCATTTCTCGCCTTTCCATTCGATAGCGTTCGTGGGCGGATTCTTATCCAGACCTTCCCACCACACGGTGTTGTCATCCAGGTTATGCACAACGTTGGTGAAGATGGTGCCCTTCTGAGTAGAGATGAGGGCGTTGGGGTTGGATTTCATGTTGGTGCCGGGAGCAACGCCGAAGAAACCGTTCTCGGGGTTGCAAGCCCACAGGCGACCGTCTTCGCCGATGCGCATCCAGGCGATGTCGTCGCCGACACACCATACTTTGTAGCCCTTGCCTTTGTAGTACTCGGGCGGAATGAGCATAGCCAAGTTGGTTTTGCCGCAAGCGGACGGGAACGCCGCCGCGATGTATTTGATGTCGCCGTCGGGAGACTCGACACCGAGGATGAGCATATGCTCCGCCATCCAGCCTTCGTTGCGGCCGAGGTAGGAAGCGATACGCAGAGCAAAGCATTTTTTGCCGAGCAGAACGTTGCCGCCGTAACCGGAGTTAACGGAGTAGATGGTGTTGTCCTGCGGGAAGTGGCAGATATAGCGTTTCTCTTCGTCGATATCACATTTGCAGTGAATACCGCGGATCCAGTCTTCGCTGTCGCCCAGCGCTTCCAGAACGGAAACGCCCACGCGGGTCATGATCGCCATGTTGAGCACAACATAGATGGAGTCAGTCAGCTCGATGCCGTATTTGGCAAAGGGAGAACCGACAGGACCCATGGAATAGGGGATGATGTACATGGTGCGACCCATGTAGCTGCCACGAGCGATATCATCCAGCATTTTGTAAGCTTCAGCAGGTTCCATCCAGTTGTTGGTGGGGCCGGCTTCTTCTTTGGTGGGCGCACAGATAAAGGTGCGGCCTTCCACACGCGCCACGTCGTTGACCGCGGTACGGTGCAGGTAGCAACCGGGAAGTTTTTCCTGGTTCAGTTTGATGATCTCGCCGGTCTGGCAAGCCTCTGCACGAAGAGCCTCGAGCTGTGCTTCGCTACCGTCGATCCAAACAACCTGATCGGGTTTGAGCAACGCTTTTTTGTCCTCTAACCAGTTGAGGATAGATGCATTGTTAGTCATAGTTTTTTCTCCTTTCGCGAGATATGCAATCTCTTACGAATAACATTATACTGGAATTTTCTCAAATTTCAATAGTAAAACGGAAATTTGACAATTTTTTCACATGTTTTTAACATCGATCGGCATAGAGGCGACGGCATTGAGATCCATACCTGCCACGTTGCCGCTTTGCAGTTCAAAATAACCTTGGGATGCGACCATCGCACCGTTGTCTCCGCACAGCGACAGCGGCGGTGCGTACAGCGCAAGACCGCGTGCCTTGCACTCGCGCTCCATACGGTCGCGCAGACCTTTGTTGGCGGATACGCCGCCTGCCAGCACCAACGTTGTAGCACCCGTGTCTTCGGCGGCTTTCAGGAAGTTGCCTGCCAGCATATCCACCACCGCTTTGCGGAAAGAAGCACACACGTCGGTCTTGTTCAAGGTTTCCCCTTTTTGCTCGGCGTTATGAATGAGGTTGATAGCGGCGGTCTTCAGTCCCGAAAAACTGAAATCATACGGACTGCCGTCCACCCGTGGACGGGGAAACGCATACGCTTCCGCGTTGCCGTTTTCCGCTTCTTTGTCAAGCGCCACACCGCCGGGGTACGGCATACCGAGCATTCTCGCCACCTTGTCAAAACACTCGCCTGCCGCATCGTCGCGCGTACGACCTACCACGCGGAAGGTAGTGTAATCGGACACCTCGACAATATGGCTGTGTCCGCCCGACACGATCAGGCACAAAAACGGCGGTTTCAAATCGGGATGCGCCAGATAGTTGGCGGCAATGTGGGAACGCAGATGATGAGTAGGAATGAGCGGCTTGCCCGCGGTCATCGCCAAACCTTTTGCAAAGTTGACACCCACCAGCAACGCACCGATCAAACCGGGCGCGTGGGTAACCGCAATGCCGTCCACCTCGTCAAGTGTAACCCCTGCCGCAGACAGCGCTTCTTTTACCACGCCCGAAATCGCTTCGGTGTGTCTGCGCGAAGCAATCTCCGGCACAACACCGCCGTACAGACGATGTTCCTCCACTTGGGATGCCACCACGTTGGACAGCACCTCTCTGCCGTCTTTGACAACCGAAGCGGCAGTCTCGTCGCAGGAAGATTCAATTCCAAGAATATACATAGTGTGCGCCTCGTTTCAATAGTACAATGAGTAGATCGCCGCATCCTCGGTGGGATTGCGGTAAAATGCAGGACGGATACCGTCTTGTACGTATCCGTGCTTTTGATACAGCGCGATGGCAGGCGTATTGCCCACACGCACTTCTAAGGTGAGACGGTACAGCGACCGCTCTTTGCCAAAATCGCGCAACGCCGTCATCAGCGCATCCGCCACCCCCTGCCTGCGGCAATCGGGGGATACGGCGATGTTGGTGAAAAAGCCTTCGTCCCCCACCACCTGCAGACCGACGTAGCCGACAGGAACGCCCTTTACTTCTGCGACCAGAAAATGAGAGCAGGGATTGTCCAACTCCTCCGCAAGCGCCGCGGCACTCCACGGGGCGGCAAAACTCTGCTGTTCAATTGTTGCAAGCGCAGGAATGTGTGCTGTTGTCATTTGCACGATCGTGCAGTTCATCCGCTCACCTCATAAAAATACGGGGAAGGTAACCCTTCCCCGCGATTTGATTACATATGCTCCTCGATGAAAGAAACAAGGTCGCCGACCGTGCGGATGTTCTCGACTTCTTCGTCGGGGATTTCCACGTCAAATTCATCTTCCAGAGTCATCAGCATATCCACAACATCAAGGGAGTCCGCGTTCAGATCCTCTACGAAATCGGTGTCCGCGCTAATGCTGCTGGCGTTTACTTCGAACTGCGCTGCCAACAAAGCAGCCACTTTTTTCATAACCATAGTACGATATCATCCTTCCGAATTTTTACACGGCGCCGCCGTGTCATATAAAAATATTATGTGGTATTTCGCATTTTGTCAATGATATTTTTTGCGTTTTTCACTTTTTGTGCGAAAACCCAAACGCGAAAATCCTGATTTTTCCAGTAACGGCGCGCCTTTGCGCGTTTTCACAACTTTTTTCGGATTTGTGCGGTTTTTTGGGGTTTACGACAGAAAAGGCTTGCTTTTTCCGCTTGTTTTTCCTATACTGATTACCCTAAGGAGGTGCTATTATGCAAAAAACAGTTCGCGGAAAGGTGTATGACACCGACACTGCCGAGTTGATCGCGTCCCGTGCAAGCGGTATGTACGGCGATCCCAACGGATACGAAGAGCGCCTGTACGCCAACCCCGACGGCTTTTTATTTATCTACGCTATCGGCGGCGAGACTTCTCCCTATCCGAACCCCATTATCCGCCCCATTTCCAAAACAAAAGCGGAAGAATGGAAAAACGCGTAACTGCGTAAATCAAACGTCCGTCGGCAGTTGTCGACGGACGTTTTTTATGCCCGTTTTTCCGAAAAGCCGTTTCCGAACACCTCGTCGGCGGTCGCAAAAATCACAAACGCAGCAGGGTCCAGCGCCTTCACCACACCGCGCAGGCGGTGTATCTCTCCCCTGCTCACCGCACACAGCAACGCCGCACGCGGTTCTCCCGTGTAGCCGCCGCTCGCTTGCAGTTTGGTAACGCCGCGCGCCAAATCACACAAAACAGCAGCGGCGATCTCCTCCGCTTTTTCGCTGACGATCACCGCGAATTTCGCACTTTTGCCGCCGTATACCAGCCGATCCATCACCTGCGTGGTCAAAAACACCGTGATAGCGGCATACAAAGCGCTTTCCAGTTGCCCGAACACGAACGCAGATACGATAATGACCGCCGCATCCGCGAGGAGTAACAGGTTGCCTACCGACAGTTGCGGAAACCGCGAACGAAGTAACACAGCCACGATCTCCGTACCGCCCGTGGACGCACCGCGCACGTACAACAGACCAACGCCCACCCCCGACAGCACGCCGCCGAACAGCGCCGCCAACAACCGCTCGCCGCCAAACGGCGGTATCACCGCGGCGGCAAGGTCAATGACCACCGAGGAGACGGTCAGCCCTGCCAACGTGCGCCAAAAATAGCCGCGCCCCACCCGTGTGAACGCCAAGAACAAAAGAGGCAGATTGAGCAGGATGGTGCCGATACCCGTCGGCAGCCCGAACAGGTATTGCAAAAGAATCGCCGGGCCCGTCGCACCGCCCGGCGCGATTTCGGCAGGCGCGGGCAGCACCGCCACCGGCACTCCGCAACAAACACTTCCCACAAGCAAAAACACGCCGTCCCATACAAGACGGCGTGTTTTATCATATCCTTTTTTCATATTCTCACACCACCCGTTTATCGGTAGTGTGCCCGATTTTCGGTACAATATCAATGCGTATCCTGCTCGCCGCAGGTGAACGTATCACTCTCCACCAATGCTTTGAGTTTCATAACGCACTCCCGTTGTTGGGACCACAAATAATCCTCGGCAAACCGTCTTGCGTATTGCATCTGTTCCGCTCCCAACATATTTTCCACCCGATCGACTTGCAATAACCCTTGAAAATAGGTATAGACGCCTAATTCGTTTAATAATGCTTGTAAAGCATCTACATTCCGCACGTGTATTTTTAGCATGGCGCGACTCCTTTGTTTAAATTTTAGATTAAAATTATCACATTATGAGATATTTGTCAATATCTCTTGATGAGATATTTTATACTGATATTGACGAGGAGTGATAGAAATGAGGTTACGCGATATTCGCGAGGATCGCAATTTGACACAACAAGAGATTGCCGACCTGTTGAATGTTAAACAAAACACCTATCAACAATATGAAAGCGGAAAACGGCAATTACCTTTGCAATCCTTGGTAAAACTTTGTTCGTATTATAATCTTTCCGCCGATTATATATTAGGATTTGACCGGCAATTGCCGTTCCCCGAACGCTGATCGTAAAATGGGACAGACGTTACCCACCCGAAAACCGCTGCGGTTAAAAGAATATGATTACGGAACAAACGGTGCGTATTTTATTACGATATGCACAAAAGACAGAAAACATATTTTGTGTGATATCGTAGGGGACGATGCCCACATCGTCCCGAAACCGTATGGTCGTATTGTTGAAAAATATATCCGCAATGTGCCCGAAATCGAAAAATATGTCATTATGCCAAATCATATT
>JAZRQN010000062.1:0-21945 GCA_045649855.1 Acutalibacteraceae bacterium
TAACGCACTTTCAAATCCGCTGATGATCATACCCGTAACGGTTGCAGACAGCATCAGCAGTAACAACCACGGGATACGTTTACAAAACGTCTCCAACGCACCCGTTTTTAAATACGAACGGTCGCTGGGCAACACAGCCGCCATCTTTTCAATATCTTCGGTGGCTTCCTGTTCGATGATATCCACGACGTCATCAACCGTAATGATACCCACCAAACGGTTTTCGCTGTCCACAACCGGCAATGCAATCAAGTCGTATTTCGCAAACAGCGCCGCCACTTCTTCTTGGTCCTCCGTAGTGGTTACCGAAATCACGTTGGTGGTCATCAGGTCGGATACCAACACATTCTCGCGCGACAGCAACAGTTCCTTGACCGACACAACACCTTCCAGATGACGATTGTCGTCGGTTACGTAACAGGTGTAAATGGTCTCTTTATCAGGTCCCGTATGTCGGATATGTTGCAAAGCCGTTTCCGCCGTCATGCCACCTTTCAAGCGTACAAATTCGGTGGTCAACACACTGCCTGCGCTGTGCTCGGGATATTTGAGCAACTGGTTGATGATCCGTCGGTCGGCAGGGTCGGTCATACGCAATACACGCTTGACCACACTCGCCGGCATCTCTTCGATGAGATCCGCCGCATCGTCCATATTCAGTTCGTCTATCACAAAACCCAGTTCCGCATCGGTCAATACGTGAATGAGTTTCTCTTGGGTTTCGTGTTCCATATACGAGAACACGTCAGCGGCAAATGTTTTGGGCAACAACCGAAACACAAGCAATATCTGTTCCCGTTCCAGTTCCTCAAACAAAGCTGCCGCGTCCACTTCATTCATATCAGCAAGTGCCGCCCGAAGCGGTCCCCACCGTTTTTCCTCAATGTAGGAAAGCAGCATATCCATCTGCTCACGCATTTCTTCTGCCATATAAAAAGACCTCCCTTTCTGTACAGGGAGGTCTCCGAAAAAACACCGAATAAACCCGTGCTTCCGACGGATATACCATCACGCGCGAGTTGTGAGAAAGCGGAGATCGCCCTGCTGTTTTAAGTTCGTACACCATCGGGGTATGTCAGCCACAATCTCACTTCCTTTTTTATCGTGATACCGTATTTTATCACATTTGTTTCAAAAAAGCAACTAATTTACAACACATACAATAAAATGCCTATATATTGCAACACACTTCCCAGCACAACAAAGATATGAAACACCGAATGCATATACCGAATCTTGACACCCAAACCGTATACCACCGCACCAATGGTATATGCGATACCGCCCCACAAAATCCATAAAAACCCATTTTGTGTCATTGCCTGCACGGTAGTCTTTGCCGCAAAAATGATGCACCAACCCATACCGAGATAACACAGCATCGACAGAACGTTGAATTTCTTGAGATCGATCGCGGTGAACGTAATGCCAACTACCGCACAACCCCATTCAATGCCAAACACCGTCCACGCGAGCGTAGGCGAGGCTTCGCGGATAGAACACAGTAAAATGGGTGTGTACGTACCTGCAATCAAAAAATATATGGTGCAGTGATCCATCACCTGCATCACCTTTTTGCCCAAGTTCGGACGCAGCCCGTGATACACGCTGGACATGGTATACAGCGCAATCAACGAAGCACCGTAAACGGCACTGCCGACCACGCCCCACACGTTTCCTTTGAGCGCCGCTACCAGCAGGCAACTCACCAGCGCAATGACACCAAATCCGCCGCCTACAATGTGGGTAACCATATTGAATATCTCCTCGCCGCGCGTGTAATCCGGCAACTGTCTGTCTTTTAGTTTCGTTCTCAACATTTGTTCGCACCTCATTCATATTTGCTGTTCACAGTATACCCCCATCCGTTCAAAACAAGCAACCTACCGTCTTCCGCCTCGATACACAAACAAAAAAACCGACGGTAGAGGCGATTTCTCGCGCTCTACCACCGGTAGAATCTCTTATCTATCGCGTATGACCGACCACGCGTTCACCAGTTTGTCCAATGACCACGCCGCATTGGCAGGACTGGTGGACGGCAGACATGTCGCCGCAATTCCCGTTTGCGGTTGTGTATGTTTTGTGTACAAATTGTACGCCGTTTTTCCGTTTGCAAAGATAGCACGGATGTTTCCCGTATGCAAAATCTCTGACAAGTCATTTGCCTTCACATCTGCAATGGTGCTGTCCGCGCTGCCTTCTATACTGCACGCGGCGATTACATCCCACAGCGCAATGCCGCTTGCCAGCATCAATGTCCGTTTTTCCTCCACCGTCTGCGGAATCGGCACGTTCAGAACAGCCGCTATCACTTTCCAAAAGCGATTTTGCGGATGACCATAGAAAAAAGCCTGCTCACGAGATTTGACCGACGGAAAACTACCCAAGATCAAAATTGTCGAGCGTTCGTCAAACAGCGGTGGGATCGGATGCACAATATACTCACTCATTGCAAATGCTCCAATATACCGCCAATCAGATTTTCGAAATACGCACCAAACCCTTCATCGGTCGGATGCAAATATCCGTCTGCATACAATGCCGTATCATGAGGTACGAGAGTCCAGCCATTCACGGCGGTTACGTTGGGAAGAGCCGCCGCCACGCCGCGGATATACGTGCACATTTCCGTGAAACTCCACCCCATATCCGCCGCGTGATCCGCGCGCCAGATGGGTGTAAAGGCGAATATCTTTGCGTGCGGATATTTACGGGACAACGTCTCATAGAACACACGGCAGTCCCACTCAAATCGTTTTCGGTCGCCGCACGCCCAATCATTGGTGCCGTACGCCACCGTAATGATATCAGGCGTCAAACCGCAATCAGCCGCTGCCAATGCAGGACGGAACAAATCACCGCCAACGCCTTTGTTGTAAGCATCCACACCTAACGTATCCGCCAATCGCGATGCATAGGTGGCAGACGGATGCCGCGCATCATACCCTTGGGTGATAGAATCGCCGAACATCAGCAGTTTCTTATCTCGTTTCACCGGAATAAAACATGCGTTTTCATCAAGCGAAGCTTCCTTGACCACCGCCACGGCAGACCACGGAAAATACACGCATACCCGTTTCATACCCTCCCCCAATACAAACCGCTCGGAAAATTTTCCGAAACGTTCAGTATCACCATTGCCCAGTTCTCCCACTTTTTTACCGTTTGCAAACACTTCAAAAGCAAACCATAAACGGGAGCACCCGTGCGACATGGTGGCTGACAGGGTGAGTGTTTTGCTGTCTGTGATGAACTCTAACCGCACCCCTGCGGTTGCGTGGGTCTTAGTGGTATAATCGATATTGTCTATATATGCTACGCGTTCCGATTCCGTAAACCGTTCGAAATGCACGCCGTCTTCTTCCTCGACAACACAAACAGCGCCTTTAGCGGCGGCGCGCAGTTGTTCTATAGTCAATTTCAAAACGATCACCTCTTTGTCTCAATATACCACACTTCAAATGTATATGCAATGAAAAAACGATGTGCAAAGCACATCGTTTTTTATCTGTTATTCGGTTTGCGCCAACATTCGTTGTTTCTTTCGGAACAGACACAGGAAACAGATTACGATCACCAGCGTACCGCAGGTCCACGACACGGGATAAGCCAAATACAGACTTTCCCACGTGCCCCAAAATCTGAACACGGTGAATACCCATACCACACGCATCAGACAGTTGGCAAAGATGGTTACAAACATCGGCACGGTGGATGATCCCATTCCGCGCATCACGCCGGTAAACACGTCCATGATACCGACCAGGAAATACGGCACGGTTGCGATCAACAGACGCATCGTACCGTAGCGGATTGCTAACGTGGAATGAGGAATATACAACGATAAGAGCGGTGTTGCAAACACGTACATCGCAACGCCGATGAGCAACCCCAGCACCATTGCCGAACTTACACAAATCAGCACGGTACGTTTGATGCGGTCGAACTTTTTCGCACCGTAATTCTGTCCCGTGAAATTCAGTGCTGCGTGATGGAACGAGTTAGTACACACATGCAGAAAACCTGTCAGATTCTGTGCAGCCGCCGCACCGGACATTGCCACCGCTCCAAACGAATTGACCGAGCTTTGAATGATAACGTTCGCCAAAGAAAAGGTAGACGCCTGCACACCTGCAGGGATACCGATTCGCAAAATCGATAGCAACGGTTGTTTGCAAAACCGCATTCTGCGCCAATTGAATGTACAGTTGCCATTTCGATTCGTCAGCGCCCATACCACCAAAACAGCAGACACTGTTTGAGAGAGTATGGTAGCAAGCGCTACACCCGCCACATCCATGTGCAGCACGATGACAAACACCAGATTGAGTAAAACGTTGACAACACCTGCAGTGGTCAAGAAATACAACGGGCGTTTGGTATCACCGTCCGCACGTAGGATGGCAGCACCGAAATTGTATACCATGCTCGAAATCGTGCCGCAAAAATAAATGCGCGTATACAATGCAGCAAGCGGCAGGATGTCGCTCGGCGTTCCCATCCAGATTAAAATGGATTCTGTGCACAAAACCCCCAGAAGCGTCAGTAACAAACCGCTGCATAATGCAAGCGGCATTATGGTATGCACGGTTTTTCGGATCTTTTCGGCGTTTCCCTCACCAATCGACTGTGCGACCACCACGCCTGCACCCGAAGAGATGCCCATAAAGAAATTGACCAGCAACTGCACCAACGCACTGGTGGATCCGACCGCGGCAACCGAATCGTTGCCGCAGAAGTTTCCCACCACCATCAGATCGGCAGCGTTAAATGCCAGTTGCAACAAGCCACTCAGCATGATCGGTATGGCAAATGCTATAATTTTTTGAAACAGCGGTCCTTCACACATATCGATGTGTTTGGCCGTCTCCAACCTTTTCATCACACAACAGACCCTTCGTCTTTTTACAGATCAACGATTACTTTGCCGTCTTCAAAATGCATCTTGGTTCCCAATTCCGCAGATAATTTCTGCAAACGTTTCATGCAGCCCATATCAGTAGTTGCCACAGGCACACCGCGCATCGGATCCTTGACAGGGAGATCAAAGCCAAGGTCCACAGGCAACAACTCGAGTTTGGTGAGCTTGCCGTCTTCCATTTCCCAATACGGCACAAAGGTCTCGAGCATCTTGCGGTCATACATAAGGCCTTTTTTGCCACCCTCGGAACGGGTGTCCAACAATTTTTCCATACCCTCATCACCCTTGAGACCATAGTTCTCATAGAAATCGGCAGGGGCGCACGGGATGGAGTTCAGTTGCAGGATAAAGTCGCCGAGCGAATGGAAAATCGGACGATCTTTGTAGATTTCAATACCACGGATGAGATGCGGACCATGACCGATCACAGCGTGTGCACCCTCGTCGATACACATGTGGGTGAACTCGGTCAGGTAAGCAGGCACGTTTTCTTTGTCGCCGCCTACAATCTGATGAGTATGCAGGGAAACAAAGATATAGTCAGCGTTTTCTTTCGCTTCCGCAATCGCCGCTTTCACACGGGCGACATCACGCGGATCAATCGTATAAATGGTATCAGGCTTCTCGCCGACACGGAATTTCATCGTATCGATCTCTGCCACGCCCTCGGGCAGTTCTGCGGTGTAACCGTCTTTACGGTTGATGAGGTGGCGTGCGTTGACACCACTCTGCGCACCGATCTCCTTGACGACCTCTAACTGTTCAGGCGTTACCACCACCGTGGTATTCACACGCAGACCGTTGATACCCGGGCGACCTTTGAACGCAGGAGAGGGGTTGCCTGCCATCATCGCAGGTGAAAAGCTGGAGCAGACCGAAATCATCGCCACTTTGCCATTCGCTGTCTCCAAGTATGCAGGACGGGCGGCTTCGGGCAGATCTCTGCCGACACCCGCATGCGGAATACCTTTGGCGTCCAGAATGTCCAACGTGGACAACAAGCCTTCAAAACTGAAGTCCATCGTGTGGTTGTTGTTGAAAGACAGCATATTAAAGCCATAACCCAAGGTGGTATCCAGCGATTTCGGGTCGGTGCGCAGATACGAACCGCCGGAATACTGGTTACCATACAAGCCCTCGGGTTTGTTCAAAGTAGTTTCTAAGTTGAAAAAGCGCACGTCGCCGCGTTCTACAAACTCTTTGATAGGAGCAAAGCCCTCATAGCCAACCTCATAGGGCTGCTGGATGAGTGCATCGCCTGCTGCAGTAAATTTCATTATAAAAACCTTCTTTCGCAACACGAGAGGACCTGAACGAATTTTCCGTCCAAGCCCTCTCGGCATAGATTATTTAAAGAAACCGTTAACCGTTTCGAGCGTTTTGCGAACCAAAATATCGCCGCCTTCGTGGCCGACAGAACCGCTGGAAATGTATGCAGAATAATGACCTGCTTTTTCCGCTTTTTCGGTGGGCAGATAGCCGTAAGCACCGCAGCAAAGCTGGATAATGAAGGTCTGTTTTGCATAGCTTCTCGCACGGATCTGGTTGCCGTAATCGAGGAACAACTCAAACGGGTTGGTTGTGAAAGCGATATCGCCCAAACGGATATGATGGGTTTCAATCGTTTCCATATCGTGATTATGCTGATACTCATAACGAGTAATGTTGCCTGCGTGGATAAACAAGCGCGCCTTTTCCACGTAGCTGATCTGCTTAGAACCGTTTTCCTTCGCGAAAGCACGGATAGCAGCATCCGAAGCTTCATACTCGGCAGGGGTTACACGGCGGATCGGCAGATCCATCATGACACATTCGTGCTTAAAAGCATCCGCTTCGGCGGGTACTTCACGGTCTTCATACGCCATGATGATCTCGTGTGCCACACGACGACCGATGCGTTTGATGCCCTGAATATCGAACATGGAGCCGTCCGCACGACGATCCAGCGGATAGGGACGTTCAATATGGGGATCATCGACAGGCGTTTCGGGCTGTACCCAACGCACCAGATCACGAGGACACTGGTCGCCGCCGGGACCACCGAGCGCCAAAAGGTACAGATGATCGCCGAAATGCTCACGCAGATATTCTTTCACCTTGCCCCAATAGTCAGCGGACACAAAGCTTCTGTGTTCCACCACCTGAGAAGGGCAGCAGATGTTTGCCACAACACCGGTGATATTTTCGTTCTCGTCAAAGGTGTAGAGAATTTCAATACCGGAATCGTTGCCGCCTTCCATCGCAACAAAGGTAGCGGAGTTGGCATCGCCCCACATTTTCGCAGAGCCGTCGTTATACGTTACACGGCGGCACATACCGACAGCGGCACGGCCGAAGGAGCAAGCATAGGAAGCGGCTTTACGGTTGTTCCAAGCGTCGATAACCGCCTTGGAAATGCGTTCCACCAAGAAATGCAACGCTTCTACAGGGGTCATCGCCTCATTGCTGGAAGCGTGCGGTTTATACATTGCTTCTTCCGGCAGATAACGCATCAAAACGGGCAATGTTTTTGCGTTGTAGGAATTGGGTTTGCCTTGACGGTCATACAAGTGAGAGGTGTGCGAATGGGTCGCGGCAATGATGACGCTCATCGGATCAAGATCGGTCTCTTTCGCCACGTTTTCACGTACCATTTCCATCAGGTTTTCACCGATTGCAACGATGTCCACCGAGCAGATTACCGCCTGCTGATCACCGTTTTCGATCGCCATAGCGGTTGCGGTGATGGGGCTTTCCACATATTCGGAAATACGCTCAAAGAACTGACCTGCCAAGGACACGGGACGATCTTCAGGGGTGATACTGACTTCCGCCCAACCGATTTTCAGTTGATTACTCATACTTCTCTCTCCTTAATCACAGCAATGCAGGAATTTTCTTGTTACCGTAGACGCTTTCCCAATCTTTTTCGAAGTTGTCAACAGCAATATCGGTCAACGGATGGCTGATCAGATTATACAGCACGTCGGGAGCCACCGTTACCGCGTGGCAACCCACGCGGAGTGCACCCTGCACCTGCTGGGTGTTTTTAAAGCTTGCAGCGAGCACTTTACAATCCAGAGCAAAATGGTCAAGGCAGTTCACGATCTCTTCCACTACGCGGATACCGTCGCTATCGATGTTATCCAAACGGTTCACATACGGTGCCACATACGCCGCGCCTGCTTTTGCAGAGATAAACGCCTGCTGGGGCGTGTGAATAGCGGTCATGGTTACCGGGATGCCAATTTCTTTGAGCATCATAGTTGCCTTGATGCCTGCTTCGGAAATCGGGATTTTCGCATAGAAGTTTTTGCC
The DNA here is from genome assembly GCA_045649855.1 of Acutalibacteraceae bacterium. Taxonomy (GTDB): domain Bacteria; phylum Bacillota; class Clostridia; order Oscillospirales; family Acutalibacteraceae; genus URNF01. The sequence goes on from JAZRQN010000062.1 coordinate 8,222, forward strand.
GAGTAATTTTTTCAGCAATTTTGCTTCTGCAACGATCTCATCCGCACTTTCCGCCGTTACCTGCACGTGAATGGATTTCTCAGGACCGATGATATCACGAATACCGGTAATAATTGCCTTAAAATCACCATTTTCTTTCGCGATGATGGACGGATTGGTGGTAACACCCTCAATGGGATAAAATTCGTTTGCGTGGCGGATCTCGGTCAGATCCGCCGTATCCAAAATGTATTGCATGTGTGCTTATCTCCTTATTCGATGATACCGATACCGAGAATATCGCACAGATCACGGATGAGCGCGGTATTGTCGCCGTAAGTAATGATGTAGTGCTGGCACATGACGTTCTGCGCAAATTTCTCTACGTCTTCCAAGAAAATCTGCAGGCCGGGCAGCTGCGGTGCAGGCTGGGTCCAGCCGGCTTCTTCCCACTTGGGAGGCGTTTTGCCGTCGCCGGTCAAGAGATGCATATAGTATTTGCCGTCGATGTAGCACAAACGAGCCATGGTCAGTTCGCCGGTCTTCACCTTGGACACATTGAGGATACCCTCGGACAACTCGCCGAACGCCGCAGGCATCACGGTGGTCTCGCCCTCGGTTACTTCCGCAGGAATGTAGTCCGGCACGCCCGCGATCACACTATCCTCGAAGAACTCATAGAACTCGAGGTACACGCCGCACTGACCGGTCAACTCTTTGACCATCAACTGGGTTACGTTACCCAAGCAGTCATTCTCGGGAATGGTGGACACACCTGCTTCATCAGCAAGCAGCATGAAGATGGGTGCCGGCGGGAAGCCGAGCAGTTTCTTCATACCGTCAACGTCTTTCAAGGAAATCGCGCCGTAGCCGCGCTCTTCGATGAGCTGTTTGACAGCGAGATAATAACCTGCCGCCATTTCCATACCCTCACGTTTTGCGGGTTTGAGGAACTTCCATTTGCTCATCACGTTTTCGATCACTTCGTTTTTCTGCTCGGCGGTGATGGCGTCATAACGCTGTTTCATCTCGAGCATTTCGAAGGTCTCGATTTCCGGACCAATGACGCGTTTCAAAGAACCGCCGTCATACAGAGTGCCGTAGAGGTTCATATCACGGTAGCCTGCCATACCCACGCGAGCAGAGCGGAGAGACTTGGCAGCGGAAGCCGCTTTCACGAAGCTCACCACACGATCGGTGCGCGGTTTAGCGCCGATGATCTCATACACATATTTGAATTTGTAACCGAGGTCTGCAAAGGTCTTACGCAGAGCGGTAGTACCTGCCTGATCGGCGGTGGTAACGATTCTGCCGTCATCCTCAATCCAGCCGCAAAGACCCCACAGCACCATCGGCAGATGACGATAACGCTCACAAATCTTCACAACGGCATGGGTGGGAATCCAACCTGCAATGCAGATGACCAGAGAATCGAAATCTTTGCCTTCCAGAGCGGCGAGCGCTTTGGCAATATCCTTCTCCTCATAGTCATCGGTGATGGGATACACGGAAGTGAGTTCCAAGCCGGCATCCAACAGGCGTTTTTCCGCCTCGGCGCATTTGTTCACAATGATGTCGATGGGGGTGTTGACCTCACCGAAACCGAGAAATGCAGTTTTGCTCATAATACTTTTGCCTCCGCTTCACAGAAATTTTTGTAACATTCGGTATAGTCATCCGTACCGGGTGTATACACCTTACCGGGGCGGACGATTTTATCGCAAGCCGATTTCACATCGGCAAAGATACCAGCGCCAACACCTGCCAAAATGGCAGTGCCGAGACAAGCAGTCTCTTTGTTTTTGAGGGTAACGATACGCTTTCTCGTCATATCCGCTTTCATCTGGCACCACAGCGGACTGGTCGCGCCGCCACCCATCGAGCGGATCTCATCGCAGGTTACCCCGATGTAATCGAGGTTTGCTTTGAGCATACAGGAAACCGATTCGAGCACGCTGCGCACCGCATGGGCACGGGTGTGTTCCATCGTCAGTCCCATAAAAGCACCTTTTGCGTTGGGATCATATTTCGGCATGGTAGAACCGCACAAGTACGGCAGGAAAGTAAGCCCCTCTGAGCCGGGCGGTACAGATGCCGCCAACTCATCCAGTTCTTTAAAGCCGAACTGTTCACAGAAGTTATTTTTGAACCATTTGAGCGCAATGCCTGCGGTAGGTGTCCAGGACAGCAAGCAATATTTGTTGTCATAGTTGATATGACACGGAATGATACTGTCGGGGTTGTAAGCAGGCATCCCCTCGTGCGGCACAAACAACGCCATGGTCGTGCCGGTCATTTCGCTGACCGTTTCCGTACCCACAACGCCTGCACCGATCGCACCTGCGATCTGGTCCATCGCACCGGTTACAACGGTCGCACCCTGATATGTGCCGACAGCCACAGCGCTGTCGCAAATTTCAGGTAACTGCGAACGGGTAACGCCGATAAATTCGAGCATCTCGTCCCACCAGTCGCCCGAACGAATGTCGAAGTATAAACTGGAGGATTGGAGCGTTTTTTCGGTTACAAACCGACCGCTCAAACGATACAGCAAATAATCTTCCAACAAGAAGATCTTTTTGATTTGTGCAAACACCTGGGGCTCGTTGTTTTTGAGCCACAAGAGTTTCGCGGCGGGCCAGGTCGCGGTGATTTCCGGCTGACCGGTAACTTCATACACCGTTTTGTTGCCGAACTTCGCTTTGATCGCTTCCGCTTCGGCGGTCGCACGGTTATCCAACCACACGATCGCGTTGGTCAGCGGTTTGCCGTTTTCATCGGTAACGATCATAGTCTCGCACTGGGTATCAACCGCAAGTGCCGTTACCTCTTTGTCGACAGTCAGTTCGTCATACGCTTCGCTGAATAAGTTCCAATAGTCTTCCGCAGGAAATTCCACACGGTCGCCTTTTGTGATGAGGGTATAATCTTTGGTAACACTGCCCAGCAGGTTGCCCTCTTCATCAAACAAAGCCGCTTTCAGAGAGGTCGTGCCGATGTCGGCACCGAGCAAGTATTTCATACTCTTCTCCCCTTAACCGTGCAGTTCGTCCCAAGCGCGACGCAGTGCGGAGATCATTTCCTCCACCATTGCCGCCGGATCAGCCGCTTTGATGATACCGCTGGTAGAACCGGTCGCCTGCGCGCCCAATTTGATGGTGTTGTACACGTCATCACCGTTGGAGATGCCTGCACCCTGCAGCACCATAATGTCGGGGTTGATCTCACGCACGGTGCGGATGGTTTCCACAACATAGTTGGCATCGCTGGTCGTACCGGTGCCAATGAGTTCGGTCGGCTCAGCAACCAACAGATTCGGGCCGAGTTTTGCGATCTCTTTGAGTTCTTCCACAGTATCCGCACACACGATGGTCGCCAGACCTACTTCGTCAGCACGTTTGATGGTCTTTTCGATCTCTTCCATGGTGAGGGGTTTCTCAGCGTGGTTGAGCATAACACCCACAGCACCGGCGGCTTTCACCGCTTCGGGCAATACCGAGCCAAGACCGCGACCCACGGGCAGGGAATCCATATGCTGTGCGAACACCAAAATTCTCTCGGTGTTGTCAGCAATCAGTTTGATATCGGTATATTGGGGGGTCAAAATGATGTCTACATCATACTTTTTCGCAACTTCATCCGCCACCTTAGCGAGTTTGAGCATTTCCTCGCCATAGAGGAACGCTTTGGGGCCGATTTCAAAAAACGGGGCTTTGATCTGAAAATCTTTATACATACTTTATTCAACCTCTTTCATTAATCGGTTCGGAAAACACAATTTGAATGCCTTTTTCCCGCAACGCATCTAGCGCGTCAGGATCAGCCATCGGGGTAGTAACCACGCAATCTACCTTTTCCGCATCCGCGATATTACGGAACGTAACACGTCCGACCTTAGTATGGTCGAGCGCGGCGATAACGCGTTTGGACTGCTTGATCATTTGGCGGCAAATATCCGCCTCTTCCTCATAATAAGTAGAAATACCGTGTTCGGCATCAATGCCGTCCGCGGACAAAATCAGCACATCGACATAAAACTCTTTTAATTGTTTCAAGGTCAGCGTGCCATGTACATACTGGTATTCGTAATCCACATTGCCGCCAAGCAGGACGACGTGTAAATTGGGGTGTTTAGCGCCTTCCAGTGCCAGCACCACCGAGTTGGTAACGATGGTAACATCCCGCTTATTCGCCAGCATATGCATAACAGCGAGGGTCGTCGTGCCTGCGTTCATCAGCACCGTCTGCTGATCGCCGATCATATCGGCGATCTTTGCCGCAATCGCATCTTTCGACGCCTTGTTGGTGCCCGAGCGTTGTGCAAGGCTCATATGGTAGTAAGACGCATATGAGCCGACTGCACCGCCATGGACGCGGGACAAAACGCCCTCGCTTTCAAGTTCCGCTAAATCATTACGGATGCTCACCTCGGACACGTTGAACAGGTCGCTCAATTCAGCCACCTTTACCTTGCCCTTGGTGTGCAATATTTCCAGTATCTTGTCACGCCGCTCTTTTAAAGTAAGATCGGTGTTCAAGACGGCACTCCTTATCTCTGCTGCTGCAGGGTGTAGTGCACGTCGTAAGCTTTCTCTTCATCGGTGAATTTATGCAGGGTGTCGATGACTTCACCGTTGTTCCATTTGCGGTCTTCCACATCCTCGGTGGTGCCCATAACGGTAACGTTGAGCTGACGACGACGAGCGCGAACATGATCCCAGTCAACGAAGTAGATGTGAGCGAATTCGCCGCCATCCAGAACGCCGTCTTTAATGGTCATGGTTTCGCTTCTGCCGAAGAAGACGGAACGCAGGTGGCCGTCGGTGTTCATGCTGGTGAAGTCGCCGGGCTCGTTCACATAGCGGCCGAACTGAGCATGGATCGGGCCGGGATGACGATACTGATGCTCCTCAGCGAAGTCGGGGATCATCTTGCGCATGATATCCAGCAGGTCATGCTGCAAATACTCCAGATCGAAGGAGTCGATGTCGTGAGAGCACTCCTGCACCATCACGGAGCAAGTGGTATGGTGAGAGGCGATCGCCACGGTACCGTTTTTGATGCCGGAAGCGGCAACAATTTCGATGATCTCTTTAGAGACGTCGTGGAAAGTGGGGATCCAACCTCTGGACTGCAGTTCGAGTTCTTTCTGATACACTTTGAATTCCATTTTCATTTCTCCTTTTGTTTTGTTTCGTTTTGGGTTTCGATTGCTTCCGTTTGTAATTATGCCACAATCCGCTTTTTATGTCAATATATAGGTATAAAAAAAGAGCGAAATTTTCGCTCTTTTTTGCTGTTTTATACACTTTTCGCCAGTGCTTTTGCCAACTCGTCCGGCGACACCGCCGTATTTAGAATTTCCAACAACCGATTGGCGGATAATTTTGTCGGCAATCCGAGTTTTTGTTGCAACAAACGGCGTTTTTCCGCGCTGTTCTCACCGCCGACCAAGCCAAGATCAAACAGATCGGTTTTGGTGAGACCGCACCCGCTCGCAAGCGTGCCCTCCCCCGTTTCGAAGGTAGCACCCGCTCTGCGAAGCGCCTCTACGATTACCGCGTTATCAATGCCCTCAACGCCCAGCAATCCCTCTTTTGACGGCGCATCCTTTCGGCGTTCTTTACCGACGATCTCCGGAATATAGGCATGTTTGATCTGTTCGCTCGGAATAGCACCGTCCAAAAAATTGCGGATAACAAATCCGGCACCGTCGCTGTCGGTCAACACGATCAGACCACGCTCGTTCGCCAGGCGACGGATGAGCGCCAGCTGTTCAGCATCCTTAAAGATGCCAAAACCGGCAGTTTCTATTACAGTGGCATCCACAGCGGAATGCAAGCGAACGGCATCGTACTTGCCTTCTACCACGATCACTTCTCGTATTCGTTCCATACATCCCTCACAGCAATTTCGCGATGGTTTCTTCCAACACAAACCGCGGATTGGCGCGCGAAGATTTGAGCAACGTATCCGCGTGAGCCAACACATCCAACTTCTCGCGCAACTGTGCCACCGTCAAACGAGCGGCATCCTGCGATGCATACTGCAAACGGCTGACCTTGCTGGTTTTGTAATTCACCGAAAAGGTTTGCTTGACCGTATCCGCGGAAACGGACGCTGCCGTCGCCACTTTCACGCGATACATATCCACATATTTACCGATCAGCACCGCCAGGATCGCGATGGGATCTTCTTTTTGCTGCAACAGCGTGCCGAGCAATCCGTACGCCTCATCCGCACGGTGGCGCAAGATGGCTTTGGACAGGTCGTACACCTTGGCTTCCAGATTTTTGGTAGCGGCACGTTCTATCAACGCCGCCGTGATCTCACCGCCGTCAGCGATTGCGGATAATTTATCCAGTTCATTGCTGAGCAACAGCATATCCTCGCCCACCGACTCCACCAACAGCGTAGCGTTGGCAGAAGACAGCACGCAATTATTGCGCGCCGCACGTGCACACAAAGCCGCCGCCAGTTCGGTGGCACTCTTTTTCTTGAAATTGAGCACAGCGCCGTGCCGTTCTGCACACTCCAACAACGCTTTCCATTTGGCGTTTTTAGTCGGTTGCGGCTGTAACTGCATATACATCAGCACCGTTACGGTGGTGTCCGACGGATCATCCAAAAGCGCCAACAAACGTTCAGCGGTATCCCCTGCCGTCATGTCCAGATCGCGCACCACCACGCATTTACGTTCCGCCATCAGCGGCAACGCGTCGATCGCTTCTTCAATTTGATCGATAGATACGGTGTCCCCTTCAAACTTGATGAGATTGAAGCCGCCCATATCCTCCGGCACCGCCGCCTTTGCGATCGCATCGGCATAGTGCGCCGTCAGATAACTCTCTTCACCGTACAACACGTATACAGGGCGCAAAGCACCTTTCAGGTCTTGACGTAAATCCTTTTCTCCGAAAGCCACCATTCTCACTCCGATCATAAAAAATACTGATTGACCGCTACAACGTCTCCGTTGCCTGCAGTCGATAACACCGTTTTGCCGTCGATCGCGCTCAAATGAATGGGATACTCTCCCCACGGCAACTGCGCAGTAATATATCCCACGTTTTGCGGCGCACACAATGCGACCGCGCGGCGTGTATCCAATAACCGCACCGCTTTTGGCACTTCGCCGCACAAAATGGACACGTGCGCACGCCGCCAATCTTTCGGCAACGTATCCACATTACCGTTTGCAGGCGCAATCAGTATGCGCGTATCCTTCGCCGTTACTCTCCACCAATCGTCTTTGCGAGAAAGCGTTATATCGCTTCCAAGCGACAGCGAAACCTCGTTCTCCACCGATTGACGATTGTCAATATCCACACCTGCCGTGAAATCCATATCCGCTTGGGGATATATCACCGTTTCCACAGACAGTTCACTCAACATTTCTGACAGCACAGGTGTGATAGCCGTATCACCGTTCAGAATCACCAGTGCATCAAAACGCCCTACGCGACAGGCAGAAAAGAAACGGTATGCCGCCATACAGGCATCGTAATCTTCTCCGCCCATGATCGCCACGGCACTCTCACCGTTTTCTACCACCGCCGCCAACGACCCATCCGTAGCATCCACACGCAGGAAATACGTTTTACGGGCAGTGATCTCCAACGCGCCCACGCACAACAGTACTGTGGCAAGACCGATCACGGATGCCCGTCCAACGCCGCGCACACCGAGCAGTTTTCCGCTCCAATATACGGCAACGGGGATCAATATGATCACCAACAAAACAGCGACGTGGCGAATCTGCAGCTGCATCACCGCTACATCCGCGACCTTCTCCGCAACCCACAAAACCCATTTTCCAATCAAGCCTGCGGCATATAACACGGGCGCTGATATCACACGCAGGAACGGCACACAAGATGCCACCGCTCCCAACATACCCATACACAGCATCACCGCAGTCGCCCCGCCTGCCAGAACGTTGGCAAGCGGCGATAACATAGACAGCATACCGAATGCACACGCCAAAACAGGTGCTGTAAATATCATCGCGGCAATCGGCGTCCAAAACGCCAACAGCAATTTGCCCAGCCACGGATGCTCACACAACAGCGGAGCTGTCTGACAATACGTTTGTACAGGCGGTACTAATACCACCAGACCAAGCGTAGCGGCAAAACTTAACAAGAAACCGACATCCGCCGCCGCATACGGATTTTGCAACAAAATCAAAAGCAACGCTGCCGCCATCGACGTTCGCGCATCCGCACGCACGCGCAACGACTGCCCAATAATCAAGAAATGCAACATCACGGCGGCACGTATCACCGAATAGGTGAACCCCACCATCAACATAAACAACCACAGTACCGCCAGCGCTATCAGCGCCGACAGTCGCTTGTGCACACGCAGACAGCGCAACACAGCCAACAGCGAACCGGTCAACACCGACATATGCAGACCGGACACCACCAACAGATGCAAAAGACCGCTCTGCCTGAAATCCTTTTCCATCGAAACAGAAAGTGAAGCGCGCTCGCCTAAACAAACAGCCGCCAGCAGATCCCCTTGTTCATCGGGACAAGCGGCATATATACCGTCCAGCATATTCGTGCGCAAGCGCGTTGCCAGCCTCTCATACCAAGGCGCACTTCCCGGTTCAACGGTAACATTGCCTTGCACGTATCCGAGCATAAACACGTCTTCAGCACGCAGATATTCCAATTGTTCGGGCGGCGAGAACAGCGAAACTTCCGCCTCGATTACATCGTGTACAGACAGTTCCGTTTCCGTGTTCGCAAACGAAACGGCAAGCGTCGTGCCGACAGGCAACGCATCGTCCTCCGCTACACACACCCGATATAGTTTCGAATCACCTTGCGGCACCTGTTCCACACGCATGGTCAACCGCTCGGAGGCATCTTCAAATACTTTCAACGGCTGTGCTACCATACAGAACCGCACGTACACCAGCAAAGAGCCCAATAATACCGCACAAAAAATCACCGTCAAAGCGTGCACTTTGCGCAACATCGGCACGCATAACGTCAGCAACAATACAACCGCCGCTGTAACAGCAATCGCCAAAGCGTACCGCTCGTCCGTTTTCACCAACGTAAAGCAGGTGAAAAAGCAGACCAAAGCGAACCAATACAACGGACGGGCCATCGAAAAACGCGTCATCAACTTATCCGTTCTTCTTCTTTGCCGCCTGCTTCATGCGCTGTTCCTGAGACAGGATCTTTTTACGCAAACGGATGGTGAGCGGAGTTACTTCCACCAACTCATCATCATTGATAAATTCAAGGGATTGTTCCAAAGACAGCACCGTGGGTGTGGTCAGGCGCAACGCTTCATCCGAACCGGATGCGCGCATATTGGTTACGTGCTTTTTCTTGCAAACGTTGACCGCAATATCTTCGTCCTTCGGGGATTCACCAACGATCATACCCTCGTAAACGGGCACACCTGCACCCACAAACAACGTACCGCGCTCTTGCGCATTATACAGACCGTACGTACTGGTGTCGCCCGTCTCAAACGCAACGAGAGAACCCTGCACACGCTGCGGAATTTCACCCGTATACGGCTCATAGCCGTCAAACACGCTGTTCATAATGCCGTTACCGTTGGTATCGGTCAAAAACTGCTGTCTGTAACCCATCAGACCACGAGACGGAATACGGAATTCCAAATGGCTCACACCCGTATCACGAGTGCCCATATTGCGAATCTCCGCCTTGCGCGGACCGAGTTTTTCCATGACGGCGCCGACGTATTGTTCGGGCACTTCGATCATCAGAAGTTCCATCGGCTCCAACAGATTGCCGTTTGCGTCTTCTTTGTAAATAACCTGCGGACGGCTGACCGCAAACTCATAGCCCTGACGGCGCATCGTTTCAATGAGAATGGACAAATGCAGCTCGCCACGGCCGGACACTTCAAACGAATCGGTAGAGTCGGTCTCTTTCACGCGCATACTGACGTTGGTCTCCACCTCTTTCATCAGGCGGTCGCGCAGATTGCGACTGGTAACGAATTTGCCTTCCTGTCCTGCAAACGGGCTGTTGTTGACCATAAACAGCATCGAAATGGTCGGCTCATCGATACGCACGAACGGCAACGGCTCGATGCAATCGGGATGACACGCCGTTTCGCCGATGTTGATCTCCGGAATACCGGTTACGGCAATCAGATCGCCAAACGATGCCGTCTCGTGTTCCACGCGGGACAAGCCTTCAAACTGGAACAATTTACCGATACGGGCATTGGTGGTAGTGCCGTCTGCATGGCACACGGTAACCGCCTGACCGTTTTTGACACTGCCGCGTTCCACACGACCAATGCCGATACGGCCGACGAAAGCGTCGTGGTCGATGTTGGAGAACAAAATCTGCAGCGGTTCGTCAGGTTCGCCTTCAGGCGCAGGCACGTGCTCCAAAATCGCTTCAAACAGCGGTTGCATATCACCGCTTCTGGCATCTTTATCCAGAGAGGCATAGCCGTCTCTGCCCGAAGCATACACAACGGGAAAATCGATCTGGTCGTCATCAGCGCCCAGTTCGATAAACAAATCCAGCAGTTCGTCAATGACTTCCAGCGGACGTGCACCGTCGCGGTCGATTTTATTGATGACCACGATAGGGCTTTTTCCCAAACCAAGCGCTTTTTTCAGTACAAAACGAGTCTGCGGCATACAACCCTCAAACGCATCCACCAACAGCAAAACGCCGTCCACCATCTGCAGAATACGTTCCACCTCGCCGCCGAAATCCGCGTGGCCCGGGGTGTCCAGAATATTGATTTTGGTATCACCGTACATCACGGCGGTGTTTTTGGATAAAATGGTGATGCCGCGTTCTTTCTCGAGATCGCCCGAGTCCATCACACGCTCCGCCACCTGTTCGTTGGTGCGGAATACACCGCTCTGATGCAACAACTGGTCCACCAGCGTGGTCTTGCCGTGGTCAACGTGTGCAATGATCGCAATATTGCGCAAATTCTCTCGTTTTGCCATACAGAAAACATCCTACCTTTTTGCAAAATATAACATCACCTTTTATAATAACATAAAAAAAGACGTATTGCAAGAAAAAAGCCGTCCCCGATTGTACGAATGCAATCGCATACACGCACAGTTTTTTGTGCATATTCGCAACCACAAATATCGTTGCAAAACCGAAAAAAGTGTGCTATACTACCGCCACGAAGGGAGGAATGATATGCTGTTTGTCGGAATTGTTTGCGCCGCTGCCTGTCTGGCGCTCATACTGCTCGTTTGCCTGAAACCGTCGCTGAAAATCGGCAAACGCACCTACAGCATTTACTGGTCTGCACCGCTCATCGGCGCATTGATCCTGTTATGCAGCGGTAAATTGAGCGTGCCTGCGCTGATTGCAGGACTCACCGCCGACTCCGCGATGAATCCGCTGAAAATCCTTGTGTTATTCCTCTCAATGACCCTGTTGTCGGTATTTTTGGACGCCACAGGCTTTTTCAGTTTGCTTGCCGCCGCCGTGTTGCGCCGTGCACAGTTCAGCCAAGGTCGCCTGTTCGTGTATCTGTACTTGATCGTATCGGTGCTCACCGTATTCACGTCCAACGACGTGGTGGTGCTCACTTTCACCCCGTTCATCTGTTATTTTGCAGCAAACGCCAACATCAAGCCCCTCCCCTTTTTGCTGTGTTCATTCGTTGCCGCCAACACCTGGAGTATGACCCTTCTCATCGGCAACCCGACCAATATGTACCTTGCCGCAAACGTGGATTTTATCTCATATCTCAAGATCATGGCATTGCCCACCGCGTTCGCCGGCATCGTTTCTTTCATCGTTTTGTGGCTGTTGTTCAGAAAACAACTGTGCGAACCGATCGAACAAGGCTATCCGCAATTTGCGGTCAAAGAACCCGTACTACTGGTCATCGGTGTCGTGCATCTGGCGATATGCATCGTCCTTCTGGTACTTTCCGCATACATATCCATCCCGATGTGGGGCATCGCACTCGGCGCTTTGGTCAGCTTGTCGGTCATCTCGCTTGCGTACCTCCTCATCCGCCGCAAACCGCTGACCATATTCAAGGACACCTTCCGCCGCGCTCCGTTTGAAACCGTGCCGTTCGTGTTGTCCATGTTCGCATTGGTGCTGGCGTTGGAGCAATACGGCATCACCGATAAAATGGCGACCCTGCTGTCCCACGGTAACGCTGTTTGGACCTACGGCTTTTCCTCGTTTTTGGCGGCAAACATCATCAACAACATCCCGATGAGCGTGTTGTTCTCCACAGTCATCAACAGCCCTGCCGCCCTGTTTGCGGCGGTTATCGGTTCGAACATCGGCGCATATTGCACACCGCTTGGTGCTTTGGCAGGTATCATGTTCAAAGGGCAATTAAAAGCACACGGCGTGCATTTGTCGTTCTTGCAATTCATTCGATACGGCACCATCATCGCCGTCCCCACCCTGACAGCCGCCCTGCTCGGGCTTTTGGGCACGGTATAAAGCATCCCACCATATGGCGGGTGGAAATAGGGATAAAACCAGAGGAGATGCACAAGTTTGTGCATCTCCTCTGGCCGTTTGTAGACAATATTGTTGCCTCCCTTGTGTAAAGGGAGGGGGACCGCCGAACGGCGGTGGAGGGATTGTGAGCTTGTTCCGGACAATCCCCCAGTCAAAACCTGCGGTTTTGCCAGCCCCCTTTACACAAAGGGGCCATGGCAAGTACGATTTTCTCATTTTTAACCCTAACCGCAACACGCTTAAGGCGGGTGCCTTATGACACGATCACTGCTTCAAACCCTGCCGCTTTGAGCTTCTTGCACATCGCCTCTGCATTTTCACGCTTGGCATACGCGCCGACCTGCACACGGTACAGTTTACCGCTTTCTACCTTGGGCATTTCCGCCTGTTCGGACACGTACACGATACCGAGGGTTTTCAGAATGCCTTTGGCGATCGCCACGCCCATCGCCTGCTGCTCAGCCGCCGTATCGATGATCTGCACGTCGGTTTTATTATCCAGAAACGCACATTCCACGATCACCGCAGGCGCTTTGGTCATACGGATAAACCCATAATAATCGCGCCCGTCATCCCCCTTGCGAATTTTTGCACCACGGCTGTTCTGCCCGACGTTCACAATTTCGGCAAGCATATTTTCGGCAAGCGTTTTACCGACTCCGCCCTTGTAATGATAAAACGCCTCCGCGCCGTCGCCGCCGCCTGCATTGTTGTGGATATCCACCGCAAGATCAGGGGTGAATGCGTTACATTCTTTCACCTCATCATTGAGCGTGTCATCCTCGTCTTTTGTACGGGACATCGACACGGTAACACCGTGCCGCACCAGCTCACGCTGACAGGCGAGTGCGATCTGTAAATTCGCATCCTTCTCTTTCACACCGTTCGCCACAGCGCCGCTATCCTTGCCGCCGTGCCCCACACCGATAAATACCTTTTTCGCCATACTCTTTCTCCTTTCGAAAATCAAAATAGGGATACCGAACATTTGTTCGGTATCCCTATTTCTATGGTATACTCATTTTTCAAACTTGTCAATAGGTATGCGGCATTTTGCAGACACCTATGCTTCGAGCGTGTGAACCGTCGGGGAATCATTCTGCAGCAACCGTAAATTCTTGCGACAAGGTATAGCCTTCTACCCCAATCGTAATCTTATACCGTTTTCCGCGTTGAATATTCTCGTAACTGGATAAATACAAAGGAATCGCAGTATCTATCAAAGACTCTCCCGCCTTCGGAGATGCAACATAATGTCCACGTCCG
>JAZRQN010000063.1:0-35983 GCA_045649855.1 Acutalibacteraceae bacterium
CGCCGTGTGGCTTCCGTTTGGGTGGTTATCTCGATGGGCGTTGCGGTGATTATCGGCGTCATCGGCTACAGCCTGATGCAAAACGGCATCCTGCCGCAGTATGCGGATGCGACCGCCGCAGAGACCATTATCGTAGACATTGCGAAATTCTTGAGCAACTACGGTTGGGTGCCTGCAGTTGTTGGCGGTATCATTCTGGCAGGCATTTTGGCGTCCACCATGTCCACTGCTGACTCGCAGTTGCTTGCCGCGGCATCCAGCATCTCGCAGGATCTGGTGCAGGGCACTTTCAAGGTGAAGATGTCTCAGAAAGCATCCATCTGGTTGGCGCGTATTTCGGTCGTGGTAATCTCGGTCGTGGCGATCATTTTGGCAAGCGATCCGAATAGCTCGGTGTTCCGTATCGTGTCCTTCGCGTGGGCAGGTTTCGGCGCTGTGTTCGGCCCGATCATGCTGTTCTCTCTGTTCTGGAAACGTACTACCAAAGCAGGCGCTATTGCCGGTATGGTAAGCGGCGGCGGTATGGTGCTGTTGTGGAAGCTGGTGCTCAACCCCGTACTCGGCGGTATCTTCACCCTGTATGAGTTGATGCCCGCATTCATCCTCTCCTGCATCTGCATCATGGTGGTGTCCTTGCTGACCAAGAAACCCGAAGCGGATATTCTGGAAGATTTTGAAGCGGCGAAGCTGGAAACCAACAACTAAGACAAAGCAAAAGACCTGCAAGTGCATCGCACTTGCAGGTCTTTTTATTTGTTTTATTTTCCTTCGTAAGTAATGACCGAGGAAACGTCGTATTTCGCGAGTTTCTCGCGGCCTTTGAGTCCGGCGAGTTCCATTAAAAATACGATCTTGACCACTTCGCCGCCCAAACTCTCAATGAGTTGCGCCGCGGCTTTGATGGTGCCGCCGGTGGCAATCAGGTCATCGATGAGTACCACTTTCTGACCGGGTTTGATAGCGTCTTTATGCATTTCAATGGTCGCAGTGCCGTATTCGAGGTCGTAGGTCTTTTCCACCGTTTCGCAGGGGAGTTTACCTTTCTTGCGAACGAGCACAAACGGTTTGTGCAGGTTGTAGGCAATCGGCATACCGAAGATAAATCCACGAGATTCGGTTCCTGCGATAACGTCGCATTGGACGCCGTCCAACAATTTTTGCATTTCGTCAATGGCGAGGTGCAAACCGTCCGCATCTTGCAACACAGAGGTTACGTCCCTGAAGATGATGCCTTCCTCCGGAAAATCGGGGATACTGCGGACGTAGTCTTCCATCTTTTTCATACGAACACTCCCTTATTTCGTGATGAACAGAACGCCCAGCGTATCGGGGCCGCAGTGAGAGGAGATGGTGCAACCTGCACGGGTAACATAGATTTCTTCGAAGTTCGCGTACTGTTTCACCAAATCGTTCACCAACGCGATGCGCTCGTCGGAAATGCCCGAGTGGGTGATAAACACGCGGCGCGTGTCAATGTCGGTGCGACCTTCCAACTGATCGCGCACATAGTCGGACAGTGCTTTTTCCAAAGTGCCGCGGTATTTTTTATCCACGCCCATTTTGCCGTTTTCGGCGGTATCCACCTTGATGGAGGGCTTGAGTTTCAAAACGTTGGCACCGAACATCGCGAGCGCAGAACAGCGACCGCCTTTGTGCAGAAATTCAAGGTCATTGATAACGAACGAAGCACTGATTTTGGGAGCAATCTCGTTGAGTTCCGCCACGATGTCTTCCGCCGCCATGCCTTTGGCAATGCGGTCGCCTGCTTCCATGACCAGCAAGCCCGAACCGGTGGAAAGGTTGCAGCTGTCCACGGGATACAGGCCGTCCATTTCCATAGCCGCCAAACGGCAGTTGTTGTGGGAAGAGGACAACGCAGAGCCCAGAGAGATGTAGATCACGTCGTTGCCTGCATCGATAAAGGGTTTGCAGAAATCTTCATATTCGGAAACGTTGACAGCGGCGGTCTTGGGCAGAACGCCTTTTTCTGCGTACGTTGCATAAATCTGGTCGGGGGTGATATCTACACCGTCGCTGTGCGGCTCGCCGTCCACCAAAACGTGTAACGGATAAATTTTAACGTCATATTTTTTGATCAGTTCTTCACTGAGGTCGCAGGTGCTGTCCGCACATAATACGATATTTTTCGCCAAAACAATCATCCTTTCGATGTTAATACGTCGCTTAAAATTATAACATACTGTAAATTAAAATGCAAGCATCTTGCAATCCGATGGATTTTGCTATATACTAAATAGAAATGGAGGTGATCCGGTGGGTCAGTTTACATATACCGTGCCGGACGCTTTCAACGGACAAACGGTGCAAAACTTTTTGCGGCAGGGCTGTCATCTGTCCTGGCGGATGGTCGTGAAACTCAAACGGGTGGAAAACGGCATTTTGGTGGACGGTGAACACCGTCGCACCATCGATCGCGTGCAAAGCGGACAGACGGTAACGGTTACCATGCCCGTCGATGACGTGAAGATCGAGGGCGCGGATATTCCGCTTGCGGTTGCGTATGAGGATGCATACCTGCTGATCGTAGACAAACCGCCCTTTTTGGCGGTGCACCCCTCAGCAGGCAAACCTGAACCCACGCTTGCAAACGCGGTGGTGGCATATTTTGAAAAAACGGGAACGCCGTTATCTTTTCGCCCTATCAGCCGTTTGGACCGTAACACGAGCGGCTTGCTCACGGTGGCGAAAAGCAGTCATCTGGCGTTTGCGCTCGGCGGTCAGGTAGAGAAAACCTATCTTGCCGTTGTGTGCGGAAAACTCACGGGCGAAGGGGTCATTGACCAACCCATTCGTGTAAAGGAAGGTTCTATCATCACTCGAGAAGTGGGGGAGGGCGGCAAAGAAAGCCGCACAAGATGGAAAGCGCTTGCAACCGACGGTGAAATTTCGCTTGTGTGGGTGCAACTGGAAACGGGGCGTACCCATCAAATCAGGGTGCATTTGTCCTGGCTTGGCTATCCGCTGGTGGGCGACACGGTGTACGGCACCGATGAAACCCTGAATCGCCACGCATTGCATTGCACTCGTTTGCGCTTTGCGCATCCCGTAACGGGAGAACCGATGGACATTCGAAGTTCTCTGCCGTCCGATATGGCAGATTTGTTAGAACAGCATGGCATAGAAAAAGGAGAAAACGATGATTAAAGCTTGTATTTTTGACATGGATGGTACCGTTTCGGATACCATCAACAGTATTACCTATTTCGGCAACAACGCGCTGGAAAAATATGGTCTGAAAGGCTATACCCCCGACGATTATAAAATTATGATCGGCAACGGCGCTTCTATTTTGGTACGTCGTATGATGGACGGTAACGGTTGCACCGATGAGGAATTGTTCCAAAAGGTGTTGGAAGAATACAACACCACCTATGACAACGATTTTCTGTATCTCACCGAACCGTATGACGGCATTTTGGAGTTACTCGATGAACTGCGTGCGCGCGGCATTCTGACTGCTGTGCTGTCCAACAAACCGCACAGCACCACCTTGAAAGTGGCGGATGCGTTGTTCGGCGATCGTTTTGACGTGGTGTTCGGTCAGCGAGAGGGCAAACCGATCAAGCCCGATCCGACCGTTTTGAAAGAGATCATCGCAGATTGGGGCGTTACTCCCGAAGAATGTTTGTATTTTGGCGATACCGGCACCGATATGCAGACCGGCAAAGGCGGCGACTGCTTCACTATCGGCGTGTTGTGGGGTTTCCGCTCGGAACAGGAATTGCGTGAGAACGGCGCGGATGCGATCATTCGTAAGCCGGATGAAGCATTACAGTATTTGGAGAGATGAGTATGAACATTACAGTTATTGGTTGCGGCCGTTGGGGTTCTTTGATCACGTGGTATCTGGATACGCTGGGACATAGCGTAACTCTCTATGGTATCAAAGGCACGCCTGAAATGGATCGTTTCTTGAAGGAACGCAAAAACGATTTGTTGTCCTTGCCTGAAAGCATCGCGCTGTCCACCGATATCGCGGTGGCGAAAACGGCTGACGTTATCATCATATCGGTGCCGTCCCAGAACCTGCGCGCGGTTTTCAAGGATTTAGAACCGCTTCAATTGCGTGATAAGACCTTTGTATTGTGTATGAAAGGTCTGGAAATTTCGACCGGCAAGCGTCTGTCGCAGGTAGCGGCGGAATTTTTGCACCCCTCTTGTGATCTGGCGGTGTGGCTTGGCCCCGGTCATGTGCAGGATTTCTATGCCGGCAATCCAAACTGCATGGTCATCGACAGTGAGAGCGAAGCGGCAAAAGAACGGTTGATTTCGGCGTTTTCCGGTCCGCTCATCCGTTTTTATTACGGCGATGACCTGATTGGCAACGAAATCGGCGGCGCCGCCAAAAACGTTGTCGGCATCGCGGCGGGTATTTTGGACGGGTTGAAGCTGTCCACCCTCAAAGGTGCGCTGATGTCCCGCGGCACCCGTGAAATCGCCCGTTTGATCGAAGCGCTGGGCGGTAAAGCCCAGTCGGCATACGGTCTTTGCCATTTGGGCGACTATGAAGCGACGTTGTTCTCGCAGCACAGCCAAAACAGACGGTTTGGCGAATGTTTGATTACGGGAGAAGAATATGCCAAACTGGCGGAAGGCTACTATACCGCCAAAGCGTTGCACGACATGGCGGCGGCTCTGAACGTGGAACTGCCGATTTGCGAAGCGGTGTACAGCGTTTTGTATATGGATGCTGACCCCAAAACCGCTATTGGACAGTTGTTCGAGCGAGAACTCAAAAAGGAGTAGATCGTATTGCAATCCATTGTGCCTTGCGGGCGGTTTGCGCCCTCGCCGTCCGGTCGATTGCATCTTGGTAACGTGCTGTGCGCGCTGATTGCGTACCTGTCCGCCAAAAGTGCAGGCGGCAAAGCGCTGTTGCGCATTGAGGACATCGACACTGCGCGTTGTGCAGGGAATCGTGTGCCGCAGATGATCGACGATTTGCGGTGGCTCGGTTTCCATTGGGATGACGGAGAACAACCGGAGTCCTATCAAAGCAATCGCACGGCGATTTATGCACACTATTTTGACATATTGGATCGGCAGGGATTGATATATCCTTGTTATTGCACCAGAGCGGAGTTGCATGCCGCATCCGCGCCGCACGGCAGTGACGGACAGATGGTGTATGACGGACGGTGCAAACGGCTGACAGAACGCCCCGAAAACCGCCGTCCTGCGTTTCGTCTGGAAGTGCCGGATGAGGTCATCGCGGTGTCGGACGGTTTGCAAGGGATATACAGCGAGCATCTGCCCACCGCCTGCGGCGATTTTTTGCTTCGCCGCTCGGACGGGGTGTACGCCTATCAATTAGCGGTGGTGGTGGATGATGCGTTGTCCGGTGTTACCGAAGTGGTGCGTGGTCGAGATCTTCTTTCTTCCACTCCAAGACAACTGTATTTGTATCGGTTGCTTGGATTTGAACCGCCACGGTTTTATCATATTCCGCTTTTACTCCGTGCGGACGGCACTCGCCTTGCCAAACGGGACGGTGCGCTGGATATGGGCGCACTGCGCGAGCGGTTTTCTACTCCTGATGAGATCATCGGTATGCTTGCTTACAATGTAGGTCTGCTGCCGCAATACCGCCCTATCTCGGTGGATGAACTGATTCCTGTGTTTGATTGGAATTTGATCAAACGCGAGGATATTCGCCTGGACACCTGTGGAATTGTATAAAGAAAACGGCTTTGGCGTTTGCCAAAGCCGTTTTTTGTTGGGTGATCATCAGCAACCGCAACCGTTGTTACGCACAACGCGCACGTAGTCGGTGTCTGCGTCGCAACCACAGGTGTCTGCCGCACGGTTGCAACCGCAGTTATGCTCGCGCTCGCGCGCACAGCCGCAACCGTTCCAAGTGTTGCCGCAGTCATTGGTCGCGTTACCGCAACCGCCAAAGCTGTTGCCGTTACCCAGCACCAGCCAAGCGATGATGATCCAAATAATCCCGTTACACATACTATTTTCACCTCCGCACATCAAATGAGGCGCCCTTTTTCATAGTATGCATACGCAGGACGAGGAGTGAAAGATGTTGTATCCTAAGAGTGTGTTTTTACGTTCTTTTTCTATAATGTCCGGGTGCAACGCCGAAATGTTTTTTGAAGCGACGGGTGAAATAATTGGCATCCGAAAATCCGCAAGCGGCGGCGATTTCGCTGATGTTGGCGGTGGTGTCTCTGAGCAGTTCACGGGCCTTTTCCAATCGCAGAATGGTGATGTACAACATAGGGGTCAGTCCTGTTGCTTGCTTGAATTTGCGCGAAAAATGTGCCGTGGTATAGCCGAACTGTTCGCTGAGTGCGGCGACGGTCAACTCGGCGGCAATGTGTTCTTCGATATAGGTGATACACGATTGCATCACCGTGTCGGGCGTATGTTGTTCCAGGGAAAGTATATGGTTTTGGAAGAGCACATCCAACAATCCGTAGATGTGTGCAATCAACGCAAACGATTTTGCCTCGCAGTGTTTATATACGGTATCCAAGCACCGTATCAGTTGCGGATCATCGGTAACGATGTGTGTGGTGGCGGCACCGTCCATCAGCGGCGGCAAAAGGGTATGGCAGATTTCGGTACCGTTCAAAAATGAGTGCAGATCGAACATCAAAACATCGTATGTAACACCGTTTTCACCGGCAAATGCTCTGTGAACGGTTTTGGGCGGAACGATCACCGCATCGCCCTCGTTCACCAAAAAGGTTTCAGAACCGCAAAGCAGCTCCATAGAGCCTTTTCGGATTCGCAAAAATTCGATGCGATCGTGCCAGTGCAGTCGAAAGCAGGCGGTTTTGGCGGCGAGCTGCAGATGCATGGTTTTGATGGCGGCAGCGTTATATTGAACAGCATCAAGCTCCTTGTAGCGTTGCATCAAAATCCCCTCCGATATCAAAAAAGTGCTAAAATCAACCGTCTTTGTCCTAGTT
This sequence comes from Acutalibacteraceae bacterium, assembly GCA_045649855.1. Taxonomy (GTDB): domain Bacteria; phylum Bacillota; class Clostridia; order Oscillospirales; family Acutalibacteraceae; genus URNF01. The sequence continues at coordinate 6,948 of JAZRQN010000063.1, forward strand.
TCAGTATATGTTTTATGCTATCATCAAATTGAAATAAAATCAATAGCGAGGAGAAAAAAGATGGAATTTTTGACGGTTGCTTTGATTGGTGCGGGTATGCGAGGCGACATTTACACATCGCATATGCACCAAAACCCTGAAAAATTCAAGGTGGTTGCCGTTGCAGAACCGATCGCGGCTCGCCGTAACAAAGTGCAACACAGACACGGCATTGCGGATGCGATGTGTTTTGAGACGGGCGAAGAGTTGTTGCGGCAACCGAAGTTGGCGGACATCGCTCTGATTTGCACGCAAGATCATCAGCATTATGAAATCGCTATGCAGGCAATCGCCTGCGGATACGACATTATATTGGAAAAACCGGTAGCACCCACAGCACAACAATGTGCGGACATTGCACTTGCGGCAAAGGAGAAGGGTGTCAGAGTGCTGGTTTGCCACGTGCTTCGCTATACGCCGTTTTTCAACAAGGTCAAGGAATTACTGTTGGAGGATACGGTGGGCGAGGTGCAGTCGGTCATCCACGTGGAAGCGGTGGGCAATGTACACCAAAGCCACAGCTATGTACGCGGCAACTGGCCCAGCGAGCAAGAGTCTTCCGCCATGCGCCTCCCCAAAAGTTGTCATGATATCGACATTCTGCAATGGTTGCTGGGTAAACCCTGCAAAAAGGCGAGTTCTTTTGGCAGTCTTAGTTATTTCACCGAGAAAAATGCGCCCAAAGGCGCTCCTGTGCGTTGCATTGACGGAGGCTGTCCCATCGAAGAAACCTGCCCATATAACTGTCGCAAGTTATATTATGAGAGAGCGGAAGATCATTGGTTCCGCCCTGCGTGCACCCGTGGCATCGCAAAGGGTGATATACCGACAAACGAAGAGGTAATGAAAGCACTGCAGACCACCGATTACGGGTTGTGCGTGTTCCACGCAAACAACGATGTGGTGGATCATCAAGTGGTGAATATGGAGTTTGACGGCGGCGCTACCGTTTCCTTTACCATGAACGCTTTTAACGAGGGCGGTCGCTATATCCGCATCTTCGGCACGAAGGGCGAACTGCACGCCAATATGTCGGCAGAAGAAATTTCGCTGTTCACCTTTGCAGACAGAAAACACAGCAGTATCCCTGTAACGAGCATTGATGAGAGTATTTTGTCCGGCCATGGCGGTGGTGATCAGGGAATGGTTTTGGAAGCGTATGACTATTTCCGCGACGGTTATCGTGGCAACCGTGCGGCAGACATTGAAACCTCGGTCAAAAACCACCTGATTTGCTTCGCCGCCGAAAAGGCGAGACACGAGGACACGGTGGAAAATGTGGATGCGTTTTTGGAAAGTTACGGGATGAACGGATGATTTCAGCAGACATCTGAACATCGTCCGTATATAGCGGAGTTGGAGGTATACTATGAGCAATACATTCAAGCAGTGCTTGCGTGTTCAGATCACGCCCGATGAATATGCGGACGAGCGTATCGCGCGCCTGCCTCAATACTGCAAGCAATACGGTTTGCAGGACGTGGTGTTTTTCATCACGGCGGAGGAGCATCTCATTGGGCATCCCACTATGGAAGAGGTGCGCCCGTGGATCGAGATGATCAAAAAAGCGGCAGCCTTGTTGCGCCAAAATGGCATCGGGGTCAGCCTGCATCACGGACATACCATCGGACACGACGACCGTGGCATCGGATTGAAAGCAGGGCAAAATTTCACCACCATGGTGGATAAAAACGGCAAGCAATCGATTTTTGTTGCGTGTATGACCGATGAGAATTGGCGTGCCTATTTTGCGGAATACCTCGGTGAGGCCATTCGGGAGATCAAGCCCGATGTTTATTGGGTGGAAGACGATTTCCGCTTGCATAACCATCAGCCGCTGGATTGGGGCGGTTGTTTCTGCGAAAAACATATGCAGATGTATAACGACTATCTGGGTACGCAGTATACCCGAGAAGAATTTTGCGAAAAAGCGTTTGCGACGGGCGAGCCGACCAAAGAACGCGAAGCGTGGCTGGCGGTGTCGGAGCAAACGATGATTGACTATGCGGCATTTTTGCGTCGGGTGATCAAAGACGCCAACCCCGACACTAAACTGGCATTGATGAGTTCTGCGCCTACCGAGCATTGCATGGAATCTCGCAACTGGGAGAAATTGTTTGATGCGCTGTGTGGCGAGGACGAGGCGTATAATCGCGTGCATCTGCCGGGATATTTCCAGCCCAACGGCAAGGAGTATATGTTTAGCTTTAATCACATCCCGATGCCCATCCGCGCGCTGTCGCCGCGCGACACCAAAATCTTGCCCGAACTGGAAAACGGTTCGCTGACCCTGTTCAGAAAAGACGTGCGGTTTATGGGGTTTCAGTTGGAAGCGGCGTTGCCGCTGTGCTTGTCGGGAATGACCTACAACATCAACGATTCCACGGCGGTCGGCGTGGTGGAGGGGTACGGTTTCCAGAGAGAAATTCCAAGACTTGCCCCTTATCTGCAAGCGGTCATGGATATCGGCGTGCAGTTTGCGGATATGCAAGGCGTTGTGGTGCCGATCGATGAGAAGATCTGCTATCACAAGCATATCAAGAAGGGCTTTTTAGACCTGCGCACCAATCTGTTTGAGGCTTCGTCCTACCTCTCTGCGTTGGGACTTGGCTATCGCTTTTCCACCGAAAAACAGTTTTGCGGAGAAACGGTGTGTCTCTTCGGTGATGCGGTGTATATTTTCACCGACGACCAGTTAAAAGCATTGTTTGCCGACAATGCGGTGATGGTGGACGGCGGCGCTGTACTGTTGCTACAGGAACGCGGTCTGTTATCCCTCATCGGCGCGAAAAGCGCAACGCTGTATGCCGCACAAAGCGGTTATCAGACCTTTGAACAGGTCGAGGGGGACGAAGAGATCTTCGGCATTCGCGGTTTCCGCGCCTCCTGTCGTGCGGCGGCAGGTGATTTCGTGAAGATCGAGTATGATACGGCGGTTACCTGCTTATCCCGTGTATACGACGGCGCACGCAACCTCGGTTGGAATGCGTTTGTACAATGCGGCAACTGCCTGGTCAATCCGTTTGTGGTGGATCGCAAATTGTACACCCAGTTCACCGAACTGCGCCGCCATTTTGTCGCTCGTTTTGCGGAAAACACCGCCCCCGTTTTGGCGAACAGCCGTTATGAGGGCGTGCATCCGTATGTGTATACGGGAGAGCGGGAAACGGTCGTGATGCTCATCAACGCTACGCTGGAACAGTTTGAAAAAACGGCGTTTTTCATCAAAGGCGTGGAGTTTGATACGGTGCTGTCGGTGGATAAAGACGGCGTTACGCGCCGGGTATCGTTTGCGTATGACGGCGATATGCTGGTGATCGATCGACCGCTGGAGTATATGTCGTCTTTGACCCTTTGTTTGCGAAAAACCACCTGAAAAATCGGAGGTTATCGAAATGTATGTATTTTTTCTGGATATTGACGGAACGATATGTGCCGGTCAACAGGTATCCTGCGCGGTAACGGATGCAATCGTTCGCGCAAGAAAAGCAGGGCATAAAGTGTTCATCAATACGGCGCGTGCTTTCGTCGGTATGCCTGCGCAGGTATATGATTTGCCGGTTGACGGTTTTGTAAACTCTTTTGGACTGGAGGTGGCCGTCGGCGGGAAGTTTATCCACCGCAAGTTCATCCCGAAAGAGCGTGTTTTGGAAATCGCGCAATACGCTTTTGACAATCAGGTGAAAATGCTGTTTGAGGGCGAAACAAGAATTTTTATCCATTGCGAAAAAGAGGGAGCCTTGAACCCTCGGGATATGTCTGAATTCAAACAGATGCTTGGAGATGCGGGGATATGTAAATTCATTCTGCTTGGCGCTCGGAAGGATGAAGATAAAGCCCGGTTTTCGCAAGAATTCAACTTCTTTGCGGGAGAGGGCATCGCTAAGGGGTATAACAAGGCGCGCGGCATAGAGATCGTTCAGGCGCACTATGCCGTTCCTCGCGAAGACGTCGTTGCAATCGGCGATAGCGATCCCGATATGGATATGGTCAGGTATGCAGGTATCGGCATATCCATGGGGAATGGTACGGAACATTTGAAAGATTGTGCGGAATACATAACGCTGTCGGTTTTAGAGGATGGGGTTGCGTATGCGATCGACCGGTTGCTGATGCACGACCTGGAAGCACTGAAAAAGCCGTAAAACGTGTTATACATAGACAAAAAGCCGATGTATCAAACGATACATCGGCTTTTTTGATTATAACGCATCGGCGATATCCAAAATGAGACGTTCGGTTTTGTCCCAGCCGATACAAGGATCGGTGATGGATTGACCGTACACGCCGCCGTCCACCTTTTGCGCACCGTCTACAAGGTAGCTTTCAATCATAAAGCCCTTGACCAAACGCCGCACGTCGGGGTTGTACCGACAGCTGTGCAACACCTCTTTAGCGATACGCGCCTGCTCTAAATATTTTTTGCACGAGTTGGAGTGGTTGGTATCCACGATCACGCCGGGATTTTGCAATCCCGTCTCGGCATACAGGTCGGCGAGTCGTACCAAATCTTCGTAATGATAGTTGGGGTACGCCTTGCCGTTTTCGTCTACATATCCGCGCAGAATGGCGTGGGTGGTGGGGTTGCCGCTGCTGCGCACCTCCCAGTTGCGATAGCAGAAGGTGTGGGAATGCTGACCTGCGAAAATCGCGTTCATCATCACCGATAAATCGCCGCCGGTGGGATTTTTCATACCGACGGGAATATCCAAGCCGCTTGCGGTCAGACGGTGCTGCTGGTTTTCCACCGAACGCGCACCTACCGCAACGTAGGACAGCAGATCGCTTAAATAGCGATGGTTTTCGGGGTACAGCATCTCGTCCGCACTGCTCATGCCGTATTCGGTCAGTGCCGCCATATGCAGTTTGCGGATAGCGATAACGCCTTTGATAAGATTGGGCTTTTCGTGAGGGTCGGGGTAGTGGAGCATACCCTTGTATCCTGCGCCGGTGGTGCGCGGCTTGTTGGTGTAAATGCGCGGAATGAGAATGAGCTTATCGGACACTTGATCCTGCACGGTTCTCAGTTTTCCGATGTATTCCAACACGGCATCCTCGCGGTCGGCGGAGCAAGGTCCGATGACCAGCACCATACGGTCGTCTTTGCCGGTGAATACGGCATCGATCTCGCGGTCGCGCACCGCCTTGACTTCTGCCGCTTCTATGGGCAGGGGATATTGTGCTTTGATTTCCTGCGGAATGGGCAGTTTGCCCAGGAATTCCATATTCATGATCAGGACTCCTTTTTATCGAATAACGCGCGGCGCTCGGTGGAATGTCGCATCGCCGCTTGCATCCCTGCTACATCGCCTTGCTCCAGCATATGTTTGAAATGTTCAAAGGTTTTGGAAAATGCGTCCATGTGCTTTAACAGCATATCGCGGTTGCGCATGAACAGCTCTGACCACATCGTTTCGTTGATGCGTGCGATACGGGTGAGATCACGGAACGAGTCTCCCGTATATGCTTCCATGCCGGGCGTATCGTTGCAGTTCATCAGGGACACCGCGATGCAGTGGGTGAGCTGAGACAAAAAGCCAATCATGTCGTCGTGTTCTTCGGGAGTTAAACGAGATACGTTTGCAAATCCCAACGCCCAACCGAGCTGTTCGCAAAAAGCAATCGCCTCATCGGTGTTGCTGGTGGTGGGAGTAACGATATAGTTGGCTTTTTCAAAGATTTTTTCGTCGCTGTTTTGTACGCCGTATACTTCTTTACCTGCCATCGGGTGTGCGGCGATAAATTCTACGTCAGGGCGTAACAGACCTTGTATTTCATACACAACCGAGCTTTTGACACCCGTAACATCGGTGAGGATAGTGCCTGCCGAAAACAGATGCTGGTATTCCTTGATCCAGTCGATAAACACCTGAGGATATAACGCGAATACGATCAGATCCGCTTGTTTGATCAGTATGGGATCAACAGCGGTACTGCCCGTCTCAATAAAACCGTTGCCGATGGCGTAGTTGATGGAGGACTGGTCTTTGGTGATAGCGGCAACATGAAAACCGCGTTTGGTCAGCGCTTTTGCGTAACTGCCGCCGATCAGACCTAAGCCTACGATTAAAACGTTTGTGTTTTTAGATAGCGTCATGTCTCTTTCACCTCGATGCCGAGCGCAGATATTTTTCGAAAGAAATCAGGGAAACTTTTGCGAACCGCTTCCGCACCGTCGATTTCGCCGCCCGTCAGGGTGAGCAGTACGGCAAGGGACATTACGATGCGGTGATCGTTATGACCGCAAAGGGGTTCGCTCGGACGGTGGAACGTCGTGGGGAACACCACCACCGAATCTTCGCGCACGGTAACGGCAGTGCCAAACTTAGCAAGTTCTTCCGCCATAGCGGTCGCGCGATCGCTTTCTTTGATTTTCAGGCGTTTTGTGCCGGTGAACACGCCGCCGTTTTTCGCCGCCGCGACCGCGAACAGAACAGGGCCGAGGTCGGGACAATCGGCGATATGGATAACGGGCGTGCCTGCGCACAAACTGTCAAAATGCTTTTGATACACGCGGTCGCCCTGCAAACTGTCGGGGGATAATCCCAACACCGACACATCACCGCCAAGGGTGGTGAGTGCCGATAAAAACGCCGCACCGGAATAATCTCCCTCTACGGTCGTGTCGGTGGGGGCGTAGCGCTGATTGCCTGCGATTTTGAGCGTTCTTTCATCCGCCCACGCGGCATTCACGCCGAATGCGGCAAGTGCTTGCAAGGTGAGGTTAATGTATGAGCGACTTTCAACGGGAGAGGTGATGCGGATAACGCTGTCCTGTTGTAACAGCGGTAACGCAAACAACAGACCGCTGATAAATTGGCTGCTGATGTTACCGGGGACGAAAAATTCACCTGCGGTGAGCGCTCCTTTGACCTGTACTTGATCGACCGTTTGGCTGAACTTTAATTTTCGTTCGCTGCACAGCGTTTCGTACACGCCCAGCGGACGGGAAAGCAGTTTTTCGGTGCCGCAAAACGTGGTTCCCGCTTTGGAAAGCAACGCGATCGGCAAGAAAAAACGCAACGTACTGCCGCTTTCCCGACACGCAAGTGTTGCCGAGGGGATAGCGGTGGTGGGATCGATGCCTTGCACGGTTACCGTATCACCGTCGATATGGCAGGTCGCACCGAGCGCCAACAGGCAATCGATGGTGGCGAGGATATCTTCGTTTAGATCCACACCGTGCACACGGCTGACACCTTGGCTGAGACCTGCACAGATGAGCAGGCGGTGCGCCATGCTTTTAGACGGCGGTGCGGCGATCTTGCCCACCGCGCGAGAGGGGGTTATTGAAACTTTCATACGGTTTTCTCCAGTATATCAATCGCTTCCAGGTATCCGTCAAATCCTTTGCCCGTGATGGTGGCAACGCAGGCGGAACGGATATAACTCACCTGACGGAACGCTTCACGTTCTTCCACCTTGGAAATATGCACCTCCACCGTGGGAATGCCGACCGCTTTGACGGCATCCAACAGTGCGATGCTGGTGTGGGTATAGGCGGCAGGGTTGATGACGATGCCGTCAGTACCATCGCTGTATGCCGCTTGGATGCGGTCGATGAGATCGCCCTCGTGGTTGGATTGATAAAAGTCGACGGCAATCCCGCGTTCACTGCAAAATGCGGTGATATTGTCGCACAAATCCGCATAGGTGCCGTTGCCGTACAGGTGCGGTTCGCGGATGCCGAGCATATTGAGGTTGGGACCGTTAATCACCAGTATTTTCATCGAAAAATCTCCTTTCAACCAGATCGGCGACACAAGCAGGCGCGTCGTCTGCAGGGATGGCGATGTCGGCGGTGGTCATATAGGTGGCAAACCGCTCGACGTACCGCTCGATAATCGCCTCTTTGGTGAGAGCGGTGGGACGGTCGGCGGTGGGGATCAACAATTCGGGCGAACGGTTGAGGAAAAACAGCCGTCCGTTCGCTTTGAGCGCGCGCACGTTCTCGGGACGGAGGACGGCACCGCCGCCTGTGGCAATCACCACGCCGTTGCGGTCAGCCAGCCGTGCGATGACCGCTGATTCGATATCTCGGAATGCGGCTTCACCCTGCTCGGCAAAGATTTCGGATGGGGTCAAACCTGTTTCGCGTTCGATTTCCGCATCGGTATCGATGAAAGTGCGTCCGAGCTTTTCTGCCAACAGTTTGCCGACGGTGGTTTTGCCGCTTGCAGGCATACCCGTCAACACAATATTTTCTTTGTCGGCTCTGATTCTATTGTATACCCATTCGGTAACGGCGGCATCGTATGTGGTATCCAGAAAAATTTCGGATGCCAGTACCGCTTGCATCACAAGCATATACAGACCGCCCGCGGCGGCGACACCCATTTCCCGTGCTTTGAGCACAAATTCTGTGCGTAAGGGGTTGTAGATCGCGTCCACAACGCCCGAGAGATTGGGGAATATTGTGGGGTCAACGGGCATCCCCTGTTCTCGCGAAAACATGCCGAGGGGAGTGGTGTTGATGAGAATGTCCGCATCGGTATGGAGAGCTTTGACCGCATCATAGGTCAAAGCATCGGGCTTTTCGGTGCGGCTGACCTTGTATACGGAGGCAGCACCCATATGTTTTGCCACCGCTGCAGCGGTGTTGGAAGTGCCGCCCGTGCCGAAAATCAGCACCTTTTTGCCGAACAGGTCAATCTTTGCCCGTTTGATCAGTGCGGATAAGCCGCTGAAATCGGTGTTGTAGCCATACAGTTCACCGTTTCTGTTCACGATCGTATTGACAGCGCCGATGGTGGCGGCGGTGTCGTTTACCTCTTTTAAAAACGGGATGACATCCTGTTTATAGGGGATGGTAACGTTGATCGCTTTAAATTTTTTGGCGGTCATAAAGTCGGACAATTCCCCCATCGGAATTTCTTTCAGTTCATATTGGTAATCGCTCAATGCTGTGTGGATCTCGGCTGAAAAACTATGGGTGAGGTGCTCACCGATACATCCGTATTGCATAGGTTATTCTCCTTTGAAGAAGTCAGTACCGAATCGTCCTGCCAGCATATCGTATACCGCAATCGCGGTTACCGCGTCGATGACGATGCGTGCGCGGTGGATGATAGCAGGATCGTGCCGTCCTTTGATGGAAAGGTCGGCGTTTTCGCCTGTTTGCACGTTGATGGTGCATTGCTCTTTGGCGATAGAGGGGGTGGGTTTTACGACACAACGGAACAAAACGGGCATACCGTTGGTGATGCCGCCGCCGATGCCGCCTTGATGATTGGTCTCGGTGATAACCTGACCGTTTTCGTATCGCATCGGGTCATTTGCTTCACTGCCGTACATATCGCTAAGTGCAAAGCCATCTCCGAATTCAACACCTTTCACGGCGGGCACGGAGAAGAGAATGTGGGACAGCATGCTCTCAAACGTATCAAACCACGGTTCGCCCACGCCTGCAGGCAATCCGATGATAGCGGTTTCCAATACGCCGCCGACGCTGTCGAGGTTTGCTTTTGCTTGCAGAATTTTCTCTTGCATGGCTCCACCTGCCGCCTCGTCTAACACAGGGAAGGCAGCGGTGGAAAGTTGCGTAATATCCGTGTTCAGATCGCCGAACGCGCGGTCGCAAACACCTGCGCAACGCGCAATGTGTGTGCCGATTGCAATGCCTTTTTTGGCGAGTGCGCTGTGGCAGACAGCACCTGCCGCCACCAGTGCGGCGGTAATACGGCCGGAGAAATGTCCGCCGCCGCGTGTATCCTGATAACCGTGGTACTTGCAATGTGCAGGATAATCCGCGTGTGCAGGACGCATAATCGCCTGCATCTGCGCGTAGTCATCGCTTTTCACATCTTGGTTGCGGATGAGAATGGTGAGCGGTGTACCGGTTGCCATACCGTTATACGCACCGCTGACAATTTCAAAATCGTCCGCTTCTTGTCTTGTGGTGGAAATGCCGCTTTGCGGTTTGCGCAGTGCGAGCATACGGCGGATGTTGTCCTCGTCGATTGCGATACCGGGGGTGAGTCCGTCCAAAACAGCGCCGATTGCAGGGCCGTGGCTTTCACCGAACAGGGTAACGGCGAGATGATTTCCGAATGTATTTTTCATAGGTGTACACACCTCTTTTAACTGGTTTTAGAGAGCTTGATATACGGTTTCTTTGAAATTGCCAAGCCGCATTTTCACCATTTCAAAACTACCTGCTTCTTTGGATACGATGACCGTGATGGCATCACCCGACAACTTTTTATCGTGGGAGAGTGCTGCCCAAACGGCATCGGGATTGACACTACAGGTGGTGGGCAACCCCAACTTTTCCAATACCGCTTTCAAGCGAGGGCGAAGCGCATCGCTGCACATCGGCAACATACCGAGTGCTATACATTCGCCGTGGTAGAGTGCATCCAAACCTGCGGCGGTTTCAATGCCGTGCCCGATGGTGTGTCCGAAATTGAGTACACGGCGCAGCCCTGCCTCTTTTTCGTCTGCCTTCACCACGGCGGCTTTGATGCGCAGAGATGCGGCGATGATGTCGTCAATGTTGTCAAGGACGTTTTCCGTTTCAAAACGAGAGAAAAGGTCTGCATCGAAACAGATCGCCATTTTGATCGCCTCGGCAAGACCGTTTGCGATCTGGCGAGGGGGCAGTGTTTTCAGCACGTCGGGGTCGATGAGCACCGCTTTGGGTTGGTGAAACGCGCCGACACAGTTTTTGATACCGTCAAGGTCAATGGCAACCTTGCCACCGATGGAGGAATCCACCTGCGACAACACGGTGGTGGGGATGTTGTAAAAATCAATGCCGCGCATAAAAGATGCCGCCGCAAAGCCTGCGAGATCACCGACCACGCCGCCGCCGACCGCAACCACGCAGTCGGTACGGGTGAATCCGTTTTGCAACATGATACGGCACAGTTCTTCAAACTGCCGTATATTTTTACTGCCCTCGCCTTCGGGGATGGTAACGATCACGGGCTGTTTACAACATGCGGCAACCATTTTGGCATATTCGGCAGGCACGCCCGAATCGGTAACAATGAGCGCTTTGCGCGCCAGTTGCATATATTCGTTTGCGCGTGCCAGACTGCCGCGTTCCACCGTAACGGTGTAACTGTTTTGTCCGAGTTCTACGGGAATGTTCATACGTATACCTCTCACGCGAAAGAGCCGACCGTTTTGATTTTGTCGCAACAAATGGCCAGTTCTTCCAACATACATTTTCCTTCGTATCCGTGGATGTTACCTTCTGCCTCTGCGTAGAAATAGTACTGCCACAGCAGTTCTTTCATCGGACGGCTGCGCAGGGTGCGCATATTAAAACCGTGTGCGCCGATGATATTAAGTGCCCGTGCGAGCGAACCTGCTTCGTTTTTTACGGTGAACATCAGCACGAAATGTGCGCCGTGGGTCTTGCTGATGTTGCGGTCTTCCGAACGGGACAGCACGGCGAAACGGGTGGTGTTCGCACGCGAGCGGTTGATGCCTTGTGCCAACACTTTCAAACCGTATCGAGCGGCACTTTCGTTGCTGGCGATTGCCGCCACGGTCGGATCGTTCAATTCTGCGACGTGTTTTGCCGCGAGGGCGGTGTTTTCGAACTGCGTTTCGGTAAAACCGTGTTCTTTGATGAATTCATCGCATTGGGAAAGCGCTTGCGGATGGCTGACCACCGTTTTGATCTGATCGATGGTTGTACCTTCTGTCGCGAGCAGGTCGTGGGTAACGGGCAGGGCGATGGTACCGTTGATAAACAGCGGACCTGAGAATAACAGATCGGTTACCTGTCCAACTTCGCCGGCGTAACTGTTTTCCAGAGGGAGTACCGCTACGTCGCAATCGCCGTTCACCACGGCGGCGTAAGCGTCTTTGAAATCGCCAAACGGGATTTTTTGCGCTTCGGGGAACAGTGAGGCGGGGGCGGTGTGCGCAAACGCGCCTTCCACGCCGCTGTATGCGACACGCATACCGTTTATGAGCTTTTGCTGATACCGACGGGAAATCGCCATGGTATCACGCATAAAGTCCATATAATATCCGCGCAGCTCATCGTTTTCGATGCGATTTGCGCCGCGCGCAATGATTTCCTCCTCGCGCGCCGCATCTCGGATAGGCATACCGTGTTCTCGCTTATAATCGGCAACCAATTTTGCCGCTTGCATACGTCGTTCAAACAGAGCGGACATTTGATCGTCCACCTCGTTGATGATCGCTCTGGCCTCTTGTAAACTATCCATGGTTATTCTCCCATTATTTGAGATTGTAAGCCGCCGCCAAGCGTTCAAACGCCGGCAGCGATCGTTCGATTTGTTCGGTGGTTACGCAGTATGCGATGCGCACGTAACCGGGACAACCAAAGTCATCGCTCGGCACCAACAGTAAATCCTGTTCCTTTGCTTTTTCACAGAAAGCCGTCGCGTCGGGAACGGGGGATTTGACAAACAGGTAAAAAGCGCCGTCGGGATACACCGCCTCAAAACCGTAGGCGGTGAGTGCGTCATACAGCACCCGTCTGTTGCGGTCGTAGATGCCCACATCTGCCGTTTTGCCGAGGCAATCGGCAACCAAACGCTGGAACATACTGGGAGCGCACACAAAACCGAGCGCTCTGCCTGCGCCGCAAACAGCGTCATATACCATATCAGCATCGGTCGCTTCAGGGGATACCAAAATATAACCGATGCGTTCGCCCGGCAGGGACAGCGATTTGCTGAACGAGTAGCAAACGATGGTATCTTTGTAATACAAAGGCAGATAGGGAACGGGGGTGTTATCATACACCAGTTCTCTGTACGGTTCGTCTGCGATGAGATAAATGGGGTGTCCGTATTCTTCTGCTTTGGCGGTGAGTACGGCGGCGAGCGCTTTGACGCTTTCTTCGGTCAGCACCACGCCGGTCGGATTGTTGGGTGAGTTGACGATGACCGCCTTGGTGTGCGGATTGATAGCGGCGGCAAGTGCGTCTGCATCGACCTGAAAATTGCCTGCACGGCTGTTCACCACTACGAATTTCATACCCGCTTTTTCCGCGAACACGCGGTATTCGGGGAAGAAGGGAGCGAGTGCGATCACCTCATCATTTTCCTCTGCCAGAGCGGTGAGAGAGATGGTGAGGGATGCCGCTGCACCTACCGTCATATAAATCTTGTTAGCCCCCACCTCAAAGCCGTGGGTGTTTTTTACGTATTCCGCAATGGCGGCACGCACGGTGGGGTCGCCGGGCGCGGACGTGTAGGCGTGTAACACTTCCGCAGGGGTCTCGCTGATGAGTTTTTGAAGTGTCTCGGTAACGATTGCGGGAGCAGGAACGCTCGGGTTACCCAAACTGAAATCAAACACGTTTTCAGCACCGATTTCCGCACGGCGTTTGTTGCCGTACTCAAAGATTTCTCGAATGACCGAGCGTTTTCTGCCCAGTCCCAACATAGCTTCAGATACCATTTTCATACCTCCGGTTAACACTGTTTACTGGAATGTGTTTCATTATATACTTTTTTCGGCTAAAGTCAAGTGCTTTGCACTAAAAATGTTGATTTTACATAGGAAATATAGTATAGTGAGGGAGAACTATTCCGAAAAGGGGGAGTCGTGTTGGAAGAAATGTTTGAAATCGGAGAATTGCGCGAGCGGCTGATTCTGGCAGGCATTCGCGAACTGGAACAGCACGGTATGGCGGATTTCTCACTGCGGCGCGTTGCCAATGCATGCGGCGTGTCCTGTGCGGCGCCGTATAAACATTTTAAAAATAAAGACGATCTCATTTTGGAGATCTTCCATTTTATCAACCGCCAATGGGCGCTTTTGGAACAGCAGATCGTGGACGTTTTTGAACACGACACACGCAAACTTTTGTTGGAAATTTGTATGGCAAACATCCGCTTTCGGTTGGGAAATCCGCATTACGGTGCCGTGTTGTCGCTGGATACGCGCGGTATGGACGAGGAGCAACGCCGTGTGGTGGGCGAAACGCTGTCTCGCGTAACGGTGTTTACCGAGCGGTTGTGTGAAGAACGCGGCGTACCGTCCGTTGCACCGCAAAAGGCGTACATTCTGCGTTCACTGACCTATGGTGCGGCGTTGATGCTGGCAAACGGTGAGATGGAAAACACGCCCAAAACGCTGGATATGGTGCGTGCCACTTTGGAGTGGGAACTGGCGTAATTTGAGATTGTTGGAGGGATACTATGCATATTCCTGCCGCCCCGTCGGCTGAACTGGAGATTATGACCTTTGCGGATGCATTGGCAGAAGAGCAGAGCGTGCCGCACGATTATGACCACGAAGCGTGGGTGTACGTGCCGTGCCACTATGCGGAATATCGATATATCCTCGGCACCAAAGGTGAAAGACCGCTCATTTGCATTGGCGTCAATCCTTCCACCGCCCGACCGGGCGATTTGGACAACACGCTCAAAAGTGTCGAGCGCATTGCCAAAGGGAATGGATTTGATTCTTTTATTATGTTTAACGTGTATGCGCAACGCGCTACCTCTCCCGATGATATGGATAAAACGCAAAACACTTTTTTGCACGCGGAGAATATGCGTGCATTCGAGTGGGTGCTGGCGCACGCAGGAAAAGCGCCTGCCGTTTGGGCGGCGTGGGGTGCTGTGATTGAAAAACGGCGGTATCTGCCCGACTGCGTACGGGATATGATCGAGATTGGTCAGAAATACGGTGCCAACTGGTACACGGCAGGCGCGCGTTCCAAGCAAAAAGGACATCCGCACCATCCGCTGTATCTGAAAAAAGACAGCGTGCTGGATCTGTTTGCGGATATTGAAACGTATCTGAACAGTTTATAAACAAAAAAGGACAATGTGCAAAACACATTGTCCTTTTTATACGTTATTTTAATAATTCTTGATTGCGGAAAGGCACTGTTTTACCGCGCCACGCATACGCACGGGTGGCAAACTGCGGATGATCGGGAGGCAATAGGGTGGGGGTGTAATCACTAAAACACGGATGCGGTTCGCATACCGCTTGTTTGTTGTGCGGACACACCTCCTGGCAACGGTCGCAACCCCACGCAAGACCGCCTGTTCGCAACAATGCAATTTCCTCTTCGGTCAATTCCCCTTTTTTCTGCGATACGGCAGAAATACAGGTATCGCGTCGGTCATCGGGCAAACATTTCCCGGGACAAGCAGCACTGCAAGCGCCGCAATGCTCGCAGTACGCAATTTCCGTGCTGGTCGCAGGGAGTTTAAGGTCGGTAACGATCTCACCGATAAATACGTACGAACCGAAGGTGGGATGGATGAGCAACCGATGATCGCCGATGATGCCGAGCCCTGCTCTCGCGGCGGCGTACACCTCGGGGATGGGGGAGTTGTCAGTAAACGGGACGAACGTGTGATTGGGATAGGCTTCTTGCAAAGTGCTTGCCAATTTGTCCAATACCGCGCCTGCCGCCAGGTGATAATCGGGCACACAGGCGTAATACGAAAGTTCGCGTGTTTCATCCTCGCAAAAGCGGTACGGGAACAGGCAAACGAGGACACTTTTTGCCTCTTTTGGCACTCTCGCCATGGCTCTGCAAGCAATCAGATGGTCGGACAGTTCGGAAAAATCACAAACGCCCCACGCAGGTACAAATGAACGTATCGTATGTTCCAAATCCACGCGAAAACCTCCTTTTTTACTGTATATTTACAGTATACGGCTTTTTTGAAAAAAAGCAAGAAAAGTTTTTTGCGTATTCACGTAAAATTCATAAATTTCCTATTGACATTTGCGACAGATAGGGGTAATATAACATCGAGGTTAGCACTCGGACGCGTTGAGTGCTAAACCAAGAAAGAAGGGTACGAAGATGCAGTGGAATGACCGCCGTAAAAAAATCCTTGCGATTATCGTGGAGGAATATATTGAGACGGGCGAGCCTGTCGGCTCCAAGTTTTTGGCGGAGAAGTTGGAAAACAAAGTATCTTCCGCTACCATTCGCAATGAGATGTCCGAGTTGGCGGCGGCAGGGTATCTGGAACAGCCGCACACTTCGGCAGGTCGTATCCCGACCGCACCTGCGTTTCGGTTTTATATCGACAACCTGATGCAGCACGACGATTTGAGCAGCGAAGATATGGAACGCATTGACACCTCGCTGCGCCGTCTGTCCGACAGCCCCGATCGTTTGGTGGAGGAAGCCTCTCGCATTCTTGCTACCACCACCGGCTATGCCGCGGTAATCACCACCCCGAACGAGGGTGGTTCGGCGATTCGCCGTATTGAACTGATGCCGCTCTCGGCACACAAGGCGGCGATGTTGCTGGTTACCGATTCGGGCGTGCTTCGCAACCGTTCTTGTCGGTTTGCAGAACCGATCGAGCTGGACGAACTGGATAAGGTGGCGGAACTGCTTCGTATGCAGTTTATCAATATGCCGCTCGCACAGATTTGTCTTGCCGATATTCAGAACGTGCTGGGCGCTATGGGCAAAGCGGCGGAGAGATACGCACCCGTTTTGGTTGCGTTCTACGCACTGGTACAGGAGTCGGCGGAATCGGAAGTGATGCTCACGGGTCAGTTGAACCTCTTACAGCATCCCGACTACGCCCCCGAACGTGCCAAATCGTTGCTCACCTTCTTGGCACAGCGTGAGCAGTTGGCGGATATGATTCAAAACCGTGATCGCGAAGGTATTCAGATCATGTTGGGCAACGAGAGCAGCCGAGACGAACTGAACGAATCCGGTATTATCACCACCGGTTACTCCGCAGGTAAGCGGAGCGGCACGATCGGTCTGATCGGTCCGATGCGTATGGATTACGCATCTGCCATTCCGAAAGTGGAATATTTTGCCAAAGCGGTGGGCAGAATACTGAGCGATATGTTGGACGAAGGAGATGATTGAAGTGTCCGAAGAACAAAAGACGGTGGAGACCGCCGCAGAGGAAACGGTCGAAACCAACGAGGCACCTAAAAAATCCAAGAAAAAAGATAAAGCGGCGGAAATTGCACTTGCCGCAGAAAAAGAAAAACTCGAAGCGGAACTGGCTGAAGCGAATGATCGCTATCAGCGGATGCTCGCCGAATATGCCAACTACAAACGACGCACCGAGCAGGAAAAAGAACAGATCGGTCTGTTCACCAAGGCGGAGATCTTGACCTCTCTGCTCACCTCGCTGGACAATATGGAGCGCGCGGTGGCGGCGCCTGCAGGTGATGATTACAAAACGGGTGTGGACCTCGTGATGCGACAGTTTGCACAAGCGTTGCAAAAGATGGGTCTTGAAGAGATCGGCGTCGAGGGCGAACCGTTCAATCCCGAATACCATAACGCCGTGATGCGTGAAGATGCTGAAGGCGTTGACACCGAAACGGTATCGCAGGTGTTCCAGAAAGGCTACAAACTCGGAGACAAAGTACTCCGTCCCGCCATGGTAAAAGTGGCGAATTAACATTGGAATTTAAGGATACAATATTCTTAAAAATATATCTTATCGACTATATATAAACTTTGGAGGTAATCATTATGGCTAAAATTATCGGTATTGACCTTGGTACTACCAACTCTTGCGTTGCGGTTATTGAAGGCGGCGAGTCCGTCGTGATCCCCAACGCTGAAGGCGCACGCACCACTCCCTCTGTGGTTGCGTTCAAAAAAGACGGTGAGCACATCGTCCGGCGCGTTGCAAAACAGCATGCGGTTTCCAACCCTGAAGGCACCATTTCTTGCATCAAACGCGATATGGGTACTGCCCGTAAAGTTTCGGTGGACGGCAAAGAGTACACGCCCCAGGAAATTTCCGCGATGATCCTTGCAAAACTCAAACAGGATGCGGAAAGCTATCTGGGCGACACGGTAACCGAAGCGGTTATCACCGTTCCTGCATACTTCAGCGATGCACAGCGTCAGGCTACCAAAGACGCAGGTAAGATCGCGGGCTTGGAAGTCAAGCGTATCATCAACGAGCCCACTGCGGCGGCTCTTGCTTACGGCATTGATAAAGAAGCCGAGCAGAAAATTATGGTATATGACCTCGGCGGCGGTACTTTCGACGTATCCATCATCGAGATGGGCGACGGCGTGCAGGAAGTGCTCGCGACCGCCGGTAACAACCGCTTGGGCGGCGATGACTTCGACCAGAAGATCGTTGACTGGCTGGTTGCAGGCTTCAAAGCCGAAACCGGTATCGATCTGTCTGCTGACCGTATGGCGGTACAGCGTCTGCGCGAAGCGGCTGAAAAAGCGAAAATCGAACTGTCCGGCGGCATGGGCAGCAACATCAATCTGCCCTTCATCACCGCGGATGCGACCGGTCCCAAACACTTGGATATGACCCTCACCCGTGCGAAGTTCAACGAACTGACCGCGTCTCTGGTGGAAGCCACCATGGGCCCGGTGCGTCAGGCTCTGTCCGACTCCGGCTTGTCCGCCTCCGAAGTGGATAAGGTTCTGTTGGTTGGCGGTTCTACCCGTATCCCTGCCGTGCAGGAAGCCATTCAGAAGTTTATGGGCAAAGAACCCTTCAAGGGCATCAACCCCGACGAATGTGTCGCAATGGGTGCTGCTCTGCAGGGCGGCGTTCTGGGCGGCGAGGTCAAAGGCTTGCTGTTGCTGGACGTTACCCCCTTGTCCCTCGGCGTTGAGACGATGGGCGGCGTGATGACCCGCGTGATCGAGCGTAACACCACTATCCCCACCAAAAAAAGCCAGATCTTCTCCACCGCGCAGGACAATCAGCCCTCGGTTGAGATCCACGTTCTGCAGGGTGAACGCGAATTCGCGAAAGATAACAAGACACTTGGTTTGTTCAAACTGGACGGTATTGCACCTGCTCGTCGCGGCGTACCGCAGATCGAAGTTACGTTTGACATTGATGCCAACGGCATCGTGAACGTTTCCGCGAAAGATTTGGGCACTGGTGCTGAACAGCACATCACCATCACTTCCAACACCAATATGTCCAAAGAGGACGTGGAAAAAGCGGTCAAAGAAGCGGAACAGTATGCCGCGGAAGACAAAGCGCGCCGTGAAGAAGTAGAGACTCGCAACAATGCGGATCAGATGGTGTACCAGACCGAAAAGACCCTCGAAGAAGCGGGCGACAAACTGGCCGCTGAAGATAAAGCGGAAGTGGAAGCGAAGCTGGGCGAGCTCAAAGAAGCACTCAAAGGCACTGACGCCGAAGCCATCAAAGCGAAACAGGAAGAACTGACCAAAGCGTTCTACGCTGTCAGCGAAAAACTGTACCAGCAGGCCGCTCCTGCTGACGGTGCGGCAGGCGCTGCTCCCGAGCAGAATGCCGACGGCTACTACGACGGCGACGTGCAATAAGATTAAAGTCGTCAAACTTGCGACACTATCCCAATATACAGTTCACAACCACTGCGGCTTTGTGCCGCAGTGCGTTGTCATTTAGGTGAGAATATATGGCAGAAACAAAACGCGATTATTATGAGGTGTTGGGTGTTCAAAAAGGTGCATCCGATGCCGATATTAAAAAAGCATTCCGCAAAATGGCGAAAGAATATCACCCCGATCTGCACCCCGGTGATCAAGAAGCGGAAAAACGCTTCAAAGAGGTCAACGAGGCGTACGAAGTGTTGTCTGATGCGGATAAAAAAGCGCGGTACGATCAGTTTGGCCACGCAGGCGTCGATCCCAACTTCGGCGCAGGCGGTTACGGCGGCGGTGGTTTTCCGGATATGGATTTTGACCTGGGCGACATTTTCTCCTCGTTCTTTGGCGGTGGTATGGGCGGTTCTCGCCGTTCCAATCCCAATGCGCCGCGCAGAGGTACGGATGTTGCCGTAACGGTCATTATTTCGTTTGAAGAAGCGGCAAAAGGCTGTAAAAAGCAGGTGGAAGTACCGATTGTTGAGAAATGTACCGATTGTAGCGGCTCGGGTGCTAAAGCAGGCACTTCTCCGCGCACCTGTTCCCGTTGTAACGGCAGCGGTCAGGAGATGCGCCAGCAACGCACGCCTTTCGGCGTGATCCAAACGCAGGCGGCGTGTTCGCAGTGCGGCGGCAAAGGGCGTATCATCGACACACCCTGTCCCACCCGCGGCGGAAAAGGTGCTGTCAGAAAGCGCCAAACGGTCGGCGTGAACGTGCCTGCGGGCATCGACGACGGTCAGGTCATCAACATACGTGGCAAAGGCAACGCCGGCGCAAACGGCGGCCCTGCAGGCGATCTGCAGGTGCGCGTTTCGGTGCGTCCTCACCCCATTTTCGAGAGAGATCGCTACGATTTGTGGTGCGATCTGCCGCTGACCTTCGCACAAGCGACTTTGGGTGCGACGGTGGAGGTGCCCACCCTGGACGGTAAGGTGGAAATGGACATCAAGGAAGGCACGCAACCGGGCGACATCCTGTCTATGAAAGGCAAAGGTGTACCGTATGTCAACGGCAGAGGCCGCGGTGATCTGCATTTCCGCGTAACGGTGGAGATCCCCAAAAACCTGTCGGGCAAGCAGAAAGATCTTCTGCGCGCATTTGAAGATGCGACAGGGGATAAAAATTATCAAAAACGTCGCAGCTTTTTCGAAAAACTGAAAGATACGTTCAAGTAAGATAAACAGCCGATCCGCTAGTGGATCGGCTGTTTTTTTGTGATAGGACATACCGCACGGCGCATAGGCTGTGGCAAGGAGATGACGGTATGTTTGGATTGCTGTGGGAATTGTTGTCGGGTATGTTCTTTATGGTGTTGCACGTGGTGTCGGGCGGCAGTTTCCCGAAGCCGTTGACGGCACAGCAGGAACATGCGTATTTTGAGGCGTTTCAAAAGCAAGGCGACATTGCCGCGCGTAACGCACTGATCGAACACAATCTGCGGTTGGTGGCGCACATTATCAAGAAATATTACGCCAACGCCAAAGATCAGGATGATCTGGTGTCTATCGGTACGTTTGGATTGATCAAAGCGGTCAACACGTTCGATCACACCAAAGCCGCCCGTCTGGCGCCGTATGCCTCGCGGTGTATCGAAAACGAGATATTGATGCATTTTCGCGCGTCCAAGAAATTTTCCAAAGACATTTCACTGTCCGAGCCGATCGATACCGACAAAGAGGGTCAGCCGCTGACGTTGTTGGATGTGCTGGCAGATGACAGCGATCTGTCCGAACGGGTGGAAATGCGGCTGACGGGGGAAAAACTGACCGCGTATATGGATGAGGTATTAAGCGACCGCGAACGGCAGATCATCGCGTTGCGATACGGCCTTTGCGGCGATCCAATGCCGCAAAGGGAAGTGGCACAGATGCTGGATATTTCGCGATCTTACGTTTCCCGTATTGAAACAAAAGCACTGTCCAAACTGCGCGACCGATTTGAAAAAGGATAAAGAAACACCGCAGTGGCATTTCCACTGCGGTGTTTGTGTTTACATATCTTGTTGGTCATCGGATTGTGCATCTTCCGTGTTATGCTTGGAACGTTTTAGTTTTCCGCGACAAGCGGTTGCCAGGCTGTCCCAAACGGTGAATACACGGCGTTGTTTTTGCACCACGGCGCAATAGAAGGAGAAAATGACTGCCACTGTGGAGATGAGCAACAGCACGATCAGCCAGACCTGCGGACGGTTTTCCGATACAGCGTTTTGAGCGGTGGGCAGAATGGTGGTATCGAATGTCCACGGTACGTTAACCGCCACGAAATCAGCTGTGGAGGTAAATTCACGGGACAGGGTGATCGTATAGATGCGACCGCCGCCGTAAGCCAGACTGTCCTGCCGTATAGCCAGTTTTTCGACGGTCAGATCGGTGTATCGGCCACTGTATAGGACACCGTTCATATCCGACACGGTGATCAAGATCTCCGAGAGATACTGATACGCAGGAGAGGAAGGCTCGGGAAGTGCTATATTGCTCAGTGTAATGCCACTGACGTGTTTACTTCTGTTTTCCAAATACAGCGTGCAGGTAACGCTCTGTCCGCCGCTGAGTGCAGGGGTTTCCCAAAACGCGGCGCCGGGGCTGACTTCCACGCTGTTGACAATGCCACTGTCGCTGACGGTGCTGATAATACATTGCGATTGGGACAGCACCACGTTTTGCGGTAAGGGAGCAGGGGCGTACGCGTGCGGTGTATCGGTGAGGGTAGCATCAAAAGCATCCGCATCCCGAAATAGGCGCAACACCTGCTGCTGGGTCAGTGCGTTTTCGTACAACCGAATGTCTTCCATAGCGCCTTCAAACAAATACAACTTGTCGTTCGCACCGCCGATGTACAGTACATCGGGTTTTAAATCGGCGTATGCAAATTCAAGATCCAAGGTGCTCCATAACATGCCGTCAATGAACACCGAAATGGTGTTTTCTTCCACCGTCATTGCAATATGATGCCAGGTGGAAGGGGTCAGCATATTGGAAATGGCAGCATCCGTCGGATAACAAGCGTTTTGGCGGATCCATTTCTCTTTGTAGCAAGCGGTCAGCAAAGCCATACCGTTCATCGTTTCACCGTTTTCCGTTCTGGCACTGTACCAGGGGATGAACGAGATCTCGTTTTCGGTGTTTTTACGGCACAGCGAGAATAAACGCTGTCCGACCGCGTTCGAATTGTGAATGTTGGCTTGCCAGTTGACCCACATACTGAGGGTGAACGGGGCTTCCTGTTCGGTCATATCAATTTCAATGCAGTCGGACGTGCCGTTAAACTGCAATGCTTTGCCGTCTTTACGACCGTTCACCCACTGCATATTTTCACCGTGGAAAATCGCGCCGGTCGGCAACTCGCTCACAGCATATTGCACGTTTTCAACGTACGCATCGGTGGGCTTGGCAGTGGTTGTCGTGGTGGTGGGTACGGTTGTCGTTATTGTTGTAGTCGTAGTCGTGGTCGTTTCGGAGGTAGTTGCCGTGGTGGTCGTGCTGTCGGTTGTTGTCGTTTCGACCGACGCGGTGGTATCGGTTGTGCCGGTGGTAGTGCCCCACGGGATGATACTGCCTGCGGTAGCGGCACCGACGGTGGTGGCGTTGGTCGTACCAACGGTGGTAGTATCAGTAGTAGTGGTAGCAGTAGTGGCAGAGGTCGTGCTTGTGGCAGTCGTGCCGCTCGTGGTGGTATCAGTCGTGGCGGTCGTCGTGGTTTGAGTGGTGGTGCGCCACGGGATAACACTGCCTGCCGTGGGTGCGCCTGCGGTGGTAGTTGCCGCACAGACGGACACAGAACATGCCAATATGATTGCTATGGTGAAAGCCGTAATACGGCGCATGTAAATCGCTCCTTTTGAAAGGTATCTATTTTATTTTGCAATGTTTTTGTGAAAATGTCAATATGTGGCGCGAATTAAGTGTCGGAAATTATTTTTCGACTATTGCGCTTGCACGCGCAATTATGCTATAATAACTTAAAATATCAGTTAAGAAGGTTATGCATATATGGCAAAACATGTTAAAAATGAAACCGGCACCAAAAATCGTGTGCTGAAAATTTTGAAATGGACCGGCATCAGTATCGGCGGTGTTTTGGGTCTTGTGGTGGCGTTTTTTCTCACCATGTTTTACACACCTCTGTTCCCCGAAATGCGCACCCAGTATATTCTGATGACGCTGAAAACTTCCAACCCCTGGTTGGCGACCGTGTTCTTTTCGGATGAAACGATTGAACGGGTGCAGTATGAGAACCGCGTGGAAGAGCCGGAAGGGTTTACCAATACCGATCTGATCCAGATTGGCGGTTCCACGACGACGGGCAGCACCACGAGCGGCACGACCGTCGACGGCACTACCGATGCGAATACCACGGTTGCCACCACCACGACCACTACGCCCACCACTTCCCGTCCTACTTCGGGCGGTTACGACGTAACCACCATCTATGAAGAAGAGGGTATGGATATTCTGCAGATTACCGATCCCGAATATACCGCACGTCTGATTCGTGTGAAAGATCCGTCTCGCGTGAAACTGGGACTTTGCGAACACTTTATGGAATCTGGCAAACGCGGTGAAAAACTGCTTTCCATCTGTAATCGTCTGGGAGCGGTTGCAGGCATCAACGCAGGCGGCTTTGTGGATGAGGGCGGACACGGTCTGGGCAGTTATCCCACCCAGTTGTGCGTGAAAGACGGTGAGATTCTGTATGCAGACCCCTCGCTGTCCAAATATAACGTCATCGGCTTTAATAAGGACAACATCCTGATGGTCGGCAGTTTCACCAAAGAGGAGATCATTCAGCACAACATTCGCGATGCGATCGCATTCAGTCCGTTTTTGATCATCAACGGTCAAAAAGCCAACACCTTCGGCGCGGCAGGCGGCAAAGATCCGCGTGCGGCGGTTGGTCAAACGGCGGACGGCACCGTTCTGTTGCTGACCATTGACGGCAGACAGGTAGGTATGGAAGGCGCCAATATGCGCACCGTAACCGACATTATGTGGGAATACGGCGCGGTAACGGCTGCTAATATTGACGGTGGTTCTTCCACCACGATGGTGCTCAACGGCGAGGTCATCAACAGCACCTGTGGTCCTGCAGGTCCGCGGTATCTGCCCAACGGTTGGTTAGTTTTTTAAAAAAATAGGTTTTTCGCACAAAAAATACTTGTACCGTGCACGAAAATATAGTATACTGTAATAAAAGGATATATGTGGGGTGTAAATATGAAACTGATATTCGCAATTGTAAACAAAGATGACAGCAACATGGTCGCTTCCGCGCTGATTCGCGCAGGCTTTCCGACCACCAAACTTGCCACCACCGGCGGCTTTTTGAAGGCGGGCAACACCACCTTCCTGCTCGGTGTTGACGACGCGCGCGTGGACGAAGTCATTGAGATCATTGCGAAATATTCCAAGAAACGCACCCAGATGGTTTCCAGCACGATTTATGGTGCTTCCGAATACACTACCTTCCCGGTAGAGGTTACTGTCGGCGGTGCTACCGTGTTTGTAACCGATGTCGATCGTTATGAGAAACTCTGATCGGTTGTTTCCTGAATTTGTAGGTAATGAAAACGCCTTGCGCCAACTTTCCGTGGATATAGGGGCAGGGCGTTTTCCTCATGCTTTGCTGTTGGAAGGGCCTGTCGGCAGCGGCAAAAAAACGCTGGCGCGCTTGATTGCGCAGGCGGCTGTTTGTGCCGATCGCGCGCATGCACCTTGCGGTGTGTGCGAACATTGTCGCAAAGCGGCGGCGAGCATCCATCCGGACATTGAAGAGATCTCCGGCAACGGCGGCGATCGTTCGTTTCATATCGATCGTATCCGCGAATTGAAAGAAGACGCGTATATCCTGCCCAACGAGGCGGCGGTACGCGTGCTCATTCTGTGTGAAGCGCACACTATGACGCCGCAGGCGCAAAATGCGCTGTTGAAGATTCTGGAAGAACCGCCAAAGCATCTGGTGTTTATCTTAACCTGCGAAAACCGCGCGCAAATGTTACCCACCATTCGCTCGCGCACGCAGGCGATCACCCTGTCGGGTGTGGAATGGGAAGAGGCGTATCCGCTGTTGCAACAACGCCTGCCGGATGCAGATGAACAGACACTGCGCCGCGCATTTGCCGTGTCCGGCGGTGTGATCGGCAGAGTGCTGAGCGATATGTCGGATGACACCTTGCAAAAGGTGCTGGACTGCGCACCGCGTATGGCGGCGGCGATGGCATCGGGCAGTGAATGGGACTTGATGGCGGCGAGTGCACCGCTTGAAAAGGATAAAGCGGCGATCATCGGCGTGTTGAACGCGTTGCAACTCATTTTCCGTGATGCACTGACTTTGCATTACGGCGGCGGGACCACACTTTCCACCGCACCTGAAGTTGCGCGGACGTTGGCGCAAAAGTTGAGCGGTGCAAGACTGACCGCTTTGCTTAAAGAAGTGGAAGATCTGCGTGGGGCGACCTTACGCAATATGAATCAAACTTTATTGCTCACATGCTTGTGTGCGCGTTTGCGAAAAGCGGCAGTGGGCTAAGTAGCCAAAGCATTCAACCCCAAACCAGCCTCAAAGGGCGTTTTTTCGGTAGATTTTGGTTCATTGTCGCACATAGGCGTCAGCCTGATGTGCTCCATTTCTCCAACATCTTCTCGAAAACCCACTCCTTTTAGGTCGCGGAATTTTATGCTTGACGGCTTTGGGACGAGTATGGAAAGAACGTAGTGAATGCGGTATGTATTCACAAATATTTTAGCGTAGTCTCAGCGGAAAATCCGTATCACAAAATCTGATTCGGGTTTGAATGCTTTGGCTACAGAAAGGCTGAAACAACATGGCATTGACCGTTAGCATCCGTTTTAGAGAAAACGGAAAAATATACGATTTTGCTGCGGGCGAGTTTCGTCCGCAGGTAGGCGATTATGTGGTGGTGGAAACCGCCAGAGGCGCTGAGTGCGGTGAAGTGGTTGTGGCGTGCAGAGACATTTCCGTCGAAAAACTGACCGCACCGCTCAAACCTGTTTTGCGCAAAGCTACCGCGGAAGATATCCGCCGTGCGGAAGAAAACCGCGAAAAGGAACGCCGTGCGATGGCGACCTGCATGAAAAAGATCGCAGAGCACGGTTTGGATATGAAACTGGTGGACGCGGAATATGCGGAAGATAATTCCAAGATCCTGTTTTATTTCACCGCTGACGGACGCGTGGATTTCCGCGAACTGGTGAAAGATCTTGCAGGCGTGTTCCGCATGCGCATCGAGCTGCGCCAGATCGGCGTGCGCGACGAAGCGAAAATGCTGGGCGGTATCGGTATTTGCGGCAGACCGTTCTGCTGTGCGCAGTTCCTGCCCGATTTTGAACCTGTGTCCATCAAAATGGCAAAAGAACAGGGCTTGTCCTTGAATCCCACCAAGATTTCGGGTTCTTGCGGCAGACTGATGTGCTGTCTGAAATACGAGCAGAGCACCTATGAAGAACTGCTCAAACTGACACCGCGCGTCGGTTCGCTGGTCAGCACACCTGAAGGCAAAGGCGTTGTGGTGGAAGCGAACACTCTGTCCGGCGTACTGAAAGTGCGTTTGGATAAGGCGGTGGATTCTCCTCCCATGGCGGTGAACCGTGACGAAGTGACGGTGTTGCGCCGCGGAAACGGCAAACCCACCCGTCCTGTCGAGGACGCAGAACCTGCTGAATAATCGGTAATTTTGCACTATCACGGTAATATTTGCAAAAAAACTTGCAATTTCTGCGAAATGTGCTAATATAGTCTTGTAATTAACAGATAGGAGGTGCTCTTCATGGCCTATAAGATTACTGACGATTGCATCGCTTGCGGCGCTTGCGCCGAGGGTTGCCCCGTTGAGGCGATCTCCGAGGGTGACGGCAAATATGTCGTTGACGCTGATACCTGCATCGATTGCGGTGCTTGCGCTGACGCTTGCCCGATTGGCGCTGCTCAGGCAGACTAATTAAACAAGACAGGTTGCCGGGCAGTTTCACTGCCCGGCAATTTGCGTTTCAGATGATTGTACGAAACGTGAAAAGGGGGAGAGATATGCGCGCAGAACAGTTGGGCGGCGGTCTTGTCGTGATGCAAACGGCGGATTTCCGTTTTGGTACTGATGCGATTTTGCTCGCCGCTTTCGGCGAACCGCATAAATCCGGCGAGCGCGTGTGCGATCTCGGCACGGGATGCGGCATTATCCCTTTTTTATTGCAAAACCGTGCACATCCGCCCAAATGTACGGTCGGTGTAGACCTGCAAGCCGAGGCGATTGCGCTTTGCCAAGCGGCGAATGCGGAAAACCGTTTGGAAACGGTATCGTTTTTGCAGGCGGACTGGTATGTGCCCGACAGCATTGGGGCGCGCGGCAGTTTTGACCGTGTGTTGTGCAATCCGCCGTATTTTCCTACAGGCAACGGCAGACAAAACGAAAGCGAGGCGCGCGCCATTGCACGGCACGCCAAAGCGGATACGCTGGATGCTGTTTGCGCCGCCGCTGACTATTTGTTGAAGTTTGGCGGAAAGTTGTGTATGTGTCATCGTCCGCAGTATTTAGCTGACGTGTTTGCTGCTATGCAAACGTGCGGCTTACAGCCCAAACGCTTGCAGGTGGTACAGGAAGCGGCGGATACAGCGCCGCAACTGGTACTGGTGGAAGCGGTCAAAGGCGGCAAAAGCGGTCTTATCTTTGAAAAACCGTGGTTACTCAGCGATGCTGACACCCACGCCTATATATACGGTAAATATCAGAATGGAGAACGGTATGAGTGAGAATGTATGCGGACGCCTGACCTTGGTCGGCACCCCCATCGGCAATCTGTCGGATGTCTCACCGCGCGCGTTAGAGGCGTTTGCGGCGGCAGATTTTATCGCGGCGGAGGATACGCGGGTAACCGTCCACCTGCTCAATCATTTTGAGATCAAAAAACCGCTGGTGAGTTATCACGAGCATAATAAACATAATCGCGGCGAAGAGATTTGTGCGCGTTTGCTGGCAGGGGAGAACGGTGTGCTGGTGAGTGATGCAGGTATGCCTGCCATTTCCGATCCCGGTGAAGACATCGTGCGTTTGTGCCACGAAAAAGGCATCCCCGTCGGGGTAGTGCCCGGTCCGTGCGCGCTGGTGACGGCGCTGGCACTTTCGGGTATGCCTGCAGGCAGATTTACCTTTGAGGGCTTTTTGAACGTCAATAAAAAGCCGCGCCGTGAACATCTGGATTCGCTGAAAAACGAGGTGCGGACCATGATCTTCTATGAAGCACCGCACAAACTGGTGGGCACGTTGGAAGATATGTATAAAACGTTTGGAGATCGTCCCGTGGCGTTGGTGCGCGAAATTACCAAGATTCATGAAGAGGTCATCCGCACTACCTTATCCGCCGCGCTTCAAATGTACGAGGAAACGGCACCGCGCGGCGAGTTTGTGGTGATTGTCGGCGGTTGCGAGAAACCGCAGGAGGACGGTATGACCATCCAAACGGCGGTGGCGATCGCCCAAGGATACGTGCAAGAGGGTATGTCCCTCACCGCCGCCGCAAAACAGGCAGCCGCGGATACGGGATGCCGCAAAAACGAGATCTATAAAGCAATGTTGGAGTGATAGATTGTGAAAGAATTTTTCAGTGTGGGACAACCCGGCTATTATTTGCTGATCGTGGTGTTTGTCGGCTGTCTCGCCGCGTTGTATTTGTTGCGTAACGGCAAAAAA
>JAZRQN010000064.1:0-25390 GCA_045649855.1 Acutalibacteraceae bacterium
ACCTCGGGGCAGGAGCCAACCGCCTCCTGACGTGCGTGCGCATTTTCAGAAATGAAATCACGCATCTGATCACGCAGGTTATCCGCCGAATCGTTCGCTTTCTTCGCAGCATCGGCATTCATCAGCGCGGTCAAATTCGCCGCTTGCACCAACGTGATACGCTCATTGCCGTTCAAAAGGTTACGCATGGTAGTATCCACCTGCGCCCCCAGTTCCTGCATGTATCCGCCGGGTTCATCGCTGGAAATGGTGTATTCCGAACCGCAAATATTCAATTTGTATTTCTGGATCTCTGCCATAGTATCGTCCCCTTTTTATCGAAAATACTTATGTTTACCAACTAATCTATTGAAACTCACACGAACATCTCGTTGATTTCTTCAATAGAACGTCGGGTATACAGGTCGCCGCCTTCGTGGCCTACATTACCACTTGAAATATATGCGCTGTAATGTCCCGCCTTTTCCGCAGTTTCGGTCGGAAGATATCCCGAACATCCGCAGCAAAGTTGAACAATAAACGTTTGTGCCGCCTTACTTCTCGCCTTGATTCTGTTGCCAAAATCGAGGAACAATTCAAAAGGATTCGTTGTAAAAGCAACGTCGCCAAAGCGTATGATATGACTTTCAATCGGGAATATTTCTTTTTCCTGTTGTTCGCGGAAACGCAGAATCGTGCCCAAATGAACGTGAAGTTTTGCTTTATCCTCGAAATTAAAAGCGCCCTTGCCTTTGTTCTGCTGAACGTAGTATTCAATTTCACGAACAGCAGTATTGTACTCCGTCATAGTAGCTTTTCTGAGCGGCAAATCAAACGTTTTCACCTGATGTTGGAATACCGCTTCATCCTGAAGATCGGTAATCTCTTCATACACCGAAATGATTTCGTTTGCAATTCTCTTGCCGACACGGTTACAACCGCTGATATCATACATAGAAGGATCCGCTTTGCGGTTCAAGGGATTGGGTCTTTTGACGTTCGGATCATCAATAGGTGTTTCGGGTTCTACCCAACGAACCAGATCGCGCGGACATTGGTCGCCTGCCGCACCGCAAAGACCTAACAGAAATACATTCTCACCCAGTTTTTCGCGTAAGATATTCTTTGTTCTGCCCCAAAAGTCGCCCGAAATAAAGCTTCTCTGCTCCAAAATCTGCGCAGGACAAGCGATGTTCGCAACAACACCGGTCAGTGTCTTGTTCTTGTCAAAAGTGTAAATCAGTTCAATGCCCGAATCGTTACCGCTTTCAAGAGCAACGAAGTTCGCGGTATTCACATCGCCCCACATTTGAGATGTGCCGTCATCATAATGAACGCGGCGGCACATACCAACAGCGGCTCTGCCAAATTCATTCGTATAATACGCCTCTGCCCTGCTTTCCCAAGCCCTTTTTGCAGCAAGTGCTATTTTGTCCGTTACAAACTCGGTAGCCTCAACGGGAGTGATAACATCATCATTGGGTTTTACCAATTCTTCGTATTGGTTTTCGCTGGGCAAAAATTCATTCAGCAACTCTTTGATTGTGCTAAACGATGCACTGTTTACACCCGGTCTGCCAAGGGTATGTGAACAATGGGTATGCGTTGCCGCTAATATCATTTTCCGAGGATCTACATCGGGACAAATTTTGCTGAACTTTTCACGGGCCAGATTCAAAACATAGTCTTGTATGCCCGTAAGGTCGCAAGAGACCATAATCATACAGTCTCCGTCAGCCTCAACCGCCATAGCGGTAGCAGAAATATCAGATTCAACATACTCTGAAATTCTCTCAAAAAACTGTCCGCTTAAGCTGACTTTTTTATCAGGCACGAAACTTTCTTCTGCCCAACCGATCAAAATTTTTCCCATATCAACCATCCCTTTGTTTAAGACAAGTATTATTAAGAATATTGTAATGGGTACACGCTCAAAAGTCAAGTTTATCTCTTCAAATAATTCAGCGGATTTACACGTTGATTGTTCAAACGAACCTCAAAATGTAGATGCGGACCCGTACTTTTACCCGTATTGCCCACATACGCAATTACCTGACCTTTGCTCACACGTTGACCCGGGGTAACCGCAATCTTGGAACAGTGTGCATACAACGTGCGTAAGCCGTCGCCGTGATCAATGATTACCGCGTATCCGTAGCCTGAGAACATACCTGTTCCCCACGTGCTTGTACGATTGACTGCATATACCGTGCCGCCGTCCGCCGCAACGATGGATGCGCCGTACACGTTATACCCCGAAATGTCCAAACCTTGATGCACCGTTCCCCAACGCGGACCGAAATAGGACGTAATGGTTGTAAAGTGCGGCAACGGCCACATCATTTGCCCCGTTGCAATGCCGTTTCCGCTGGGACGACTTCCTTTTTTCGTGCCGATACGCAGTTTTTTAGTAACCGGTTTTTCAAGCACTTCGCTCTCCAAAACGTTTCTGCCGGTTTCGACACCGTCGGTATATTCGATTTCCGCAGTTACACGCCTCGAACCGTTTTTGCCTTCCCTGTACACACGCTGTTCATCCACGTAAAAATCGTCGTTGAAGTACACCTTCGTCTCATACGGAATCTCTTCCACATAGGTGGATTTCAAATAACGGCAAACCTGCAACAAAGCCGTTGCACGTTTGACGATCAATTCATCGCCAATCTGCAATACGTCGCTGTCCTCATACGCAGGGTTCAGTTCACGCAATTCCGCCAACGTCAAACCGTAGGCACGCGCAATACCCGTCAGCGTATCTCCGCTTTTGACCGTATACGATACCGCTTCGCTTGTCTGTGCTTGCAGCATACCACGCAACGTTTCTTGGGATACGATCGTTTCGTGCGGATACGCGCCGTCCACCACCTCGACCTTTTGTGCAAAGGTGGATGCTTTACACTCCTCCCCTGTATCCTGCGCAGTGCGCAACTCGTCCAGCAAGGCGTTCAATTCGTCGGCAGATGCCACGGCGGCGATATATGTATTGTCCACGAACAAGCCGCTCGCCGCTGTCAGCGTATCTCCGTGGCACGCCACGATAGCATCACCGATGTCTTCAGGGGTCAGCAGTTCATTCGGCGTAGTCAATGCATACGACAACGTCGGCAACTGCTCGATCTCGATAAACTGCATCACGCGTCCCGCCTGTTTCATCCCCTCTGACAGCACGTCGGTCGAATCTACATAGCCAAGCGAAACACCGCGATAGGTAACCTCATACGCAAACCGCAAACGTAAATAACTCTGCACCGAGCAGAACAAAAACGCCACGGTACATACCAACGCCGTCAGTCGTGCGAAACCGCCAAACAGGTTGCTGAGCCGCTTGCCGCGCGGTGCAAACGCACAGGTGAAGATCATATAAAACGGCTTGATCAAAACGGCATACACGCGTCGCAAAAAACAACGAAAATGCCGTTTGCCGCGACGGCGTTTGTTACGGATATACCGTCGCGTCTGTACCGCTAAAATATAAAAGCTCGCATACACTGCGTGATAACAGGCGTGGACAGAGAACTGCCGCAAATATCGCCATATTGCTCGTACTACACGCATACTCTGTCCCACCTTCCATAATATCATAGACATTTATTATACAAAATTAAAGCCGAAAATGCAAGTAGCCAAAAATACCCGTAACAACAAAGTTGTTACGGGTATAAAGTATATTCACTTTACAGAGTTGCCGCCATCACCGCTTTGATGGTGTGCATACGGTTTTCCGCTTCCGCGAAAACAATCGAGCGTTCGCTCTCAAACACCTCGTCGGAAACCTCCATACAATCGATGCCAAACTTCTCATAGATCTGTTTCCCGATAGTGGTTTTCAGATCGTGGAAGGCAGGCAGGCAGTGCATAAAGCAAGCGTTCTCTCCTGCCGCATCCATCAGCGTTTTGTTGATCTGATAGGGGGACAATTCACGGATACGCTCTTCCCACACGCTATCGGGTTCGCCCATCGACACCCACACGTCAGTGTACAACACATCTGCATTTTCCACCGCTTTTATCGGATCGGTTTCAAATTCGAGGATAGCACCCGTTTCTTTTGCCACTTCCTGACAAGCGGCAATCAAAGCAGGATCGGGGAAATATTTTTCGGGGGCTGCCGCTACAAAGTGCATACCCATTTTGGCACAACCGACCATCAGCGAGTTACCCATATTGTAGCGCGCATCACCGCAGTACACCAATTTGATGCCCTGCAGTTTTCCGAATTGCTCACGAATAGTGAGGAAATCCGCCAAGATCTGCGTGGGATGGAATTCGTTGGTCAGACCATTCCAAACAGGCACGCCGGCATACGCCGCCAACTCTTCTACCAGTTCCTGGC
This sequence comes from Acutalibacteraceae bacterium, assembly GCA_045649855.1. Lineage (GTDB taxonomy): Bacteria > Bacillota > Clostridia > Oscillospirales > Acutalibacteraceae > URNF01. Next base: position 4,313 of record JAZRQN010000064.1, read on the forward strand.
CAAAACCACGGTATTCGATACCGTCAAAGATACCACCAAGCACACGCGCCGTATCGGCAATGCTTTCTTTTTTACCGATCTGCGATCCGGAAGGATCGAGATACACGGGATGCATACCGAGATCCGCCGCCGCCACTTCAAAGCTGCAACGAGTGCGGGTGCTGGTCTTTTCAAAAATCAACGCGATGTTCTTGCCTTCGCATAAACGATGCGGAATACCCGCTTTCTTTTTGGCTTTGAGGTCCGCCGCAAGATCAATCAGTTCCAAAATTTCAGCAGGAGTGAAATCCAACAATTTTAAAAAACTTCTACCTTTCAGAGACATACTTTATTCTCCTTTAATCGCTGTTTTCAAAATTTCAATCGCCTTTTTGAGCGTTTCCATCGGAATGTTCAACGCAGGCAGTAAACGCACCTTATGTTTTGCAGTGAGGCACAAAACGCCCATTTCCATACAAGCACGCACCACATCACCTGCAGGACGCTCGGTTTCAATGCCGATCATCAGGCCCATGCCCGACACCGCTTTGACACCTTCGGCATTTTTGAGGGTTTCAAACACATACGCCGATTTCTCTTTGACGTCTTCCAGCAAATCCGCATCAATACGCGAAATGACGCTGTATGCGCCTGCACAGCAAACGGGGTTACCGCCGTAGGTAGAGCCGTGATCGCCAAAGCCCAGCACGTTTTGTACCTTTTCGCCCAGCAGGCAAGCACCGATCGGCAAGCCGCCGCCAAGACCTTTTGCAGTGGTAACCACATCAGGCTCAACGCCGTACTGCATATACGCATACAGTGTACCCGTACGGCCGTTACCGGTCTGCACCTCGTCGAACATCAAAACGATGTCCTCCGATTTTGCGAAATCAGCCACCTTTTTGACAAAGGCAGGATCGAGTGCGATCACGCCGCCCTCTCCTTGCACACATTCCATCAAAATGCCTGCGACCTTTTCCTGTTTGGCAAGTGCAATGAGCGCATCCACATCATTAGCAGGGCTATGCACAAAGCCGGGAGTCAGCGGCGTAAACAGTTCGTGATAATGCTCCTGTCCCGTCGCAGACAAGGTAGTGAGCGTTCTGCCGTGGAAACTGTTTTGAAGAGTCAAAATGGTGCTGTATTCCGCACCCTTTGTTTCAGCGGCATATTTTCTTGCAACCTTGATGGCGCACTCGTTCGCTTCCGCGCCGGAGTTACCGAAAAACACCTTTTTCATGCCGGTGCGCTCACACAGTAATTGCGCAAGTTTTGCACACGGTTCGGTGTAATACAGATTGGACATGTGTTGCACACGCGCGAGCTGATCGGTAATCGCCGCCTGCCACGCATCGTCCGCGATACCGAAAGCAGTAACGCCGATACCCGAACCCATATCGATATATTCTTTGCCGTTTGTATCGTACACCAAAGAACCTTTACCCGATACGATCTCCACGGGGAAACGGGCATAGGTACCTGCTACATACGCTTTATCGATCTCAATAATACTCATGCTTTATCACCTGTAACCATAGTACCTGCGCCCTCATCGGTCAGCAGTTCCATCAAAATGGAGTGCGGTACGCGGCCGTCCATAATAGCAACGTTCTGCACGCCGTGTTCCAGCGCCTCAATACAGCAATCCACCTTGGGAATCATACCACCCGAAATCACACCCTCATCATACAGCGCACGCGCTTCGGACACGGTGAGGCTCGGAATCAGTGTGGACGGATCATCTTTATCACGCAAAACGCCTGCGATGTCGGTCATCATAATCAAACGCTCCGCGCCGAGTGCGCCTGCGATATATGCGGCGGCGGTATCGCCGTTGATATTGTACACCGCACCCTCACGGTCAGATGCCACGGTGGAGATGACAGGAATATAGTTTTTCTCCAGCATATCGGTGATAGGTTGGGTACGAATCTTGGTGATCTCACCCACGAAACCGAGTCGTTCGTCCTTCACCTTCGCTTCGATGATGCCGCCGTCAATGCCCGAAACGCCCACCGCGTGACCGCCCTTGGTCTGCAGGAGGTTAACAAGATTTTTATTTACCTTGCCTGCCAGCACCATCTGTACGATGTCCACCGTTTCCTGATCGGTAACGCGCAGTCCGTCAATAAACACTGCTTCTTTACCGAGCTTTTTCATGGTTTCGCTGATCTCGGGACCACCGCCGTGAATCAGCACCACTTTGACGCCTACCAGCCACAACAGCACGATATCTTCCATCACCTGCTGTTTCAACTGTTCATTGACCATCGCGTTGCCGCCGTATTTGACAACAACGATCTTGCCGTTATAGTTTTTGATGTACGGCAACGCCTGGGTCAGAACCTCAGCGCGTTGCGCGTTCGAAAAATGCAAATCCATTATGTACTTCCCCTTTATCAGGTGCGGTAATCACCGTTGATTTTGACGTAGTCATAGGTCAAGTCGCAGCCCCACGCGGTGGAACTGAACGCGCCGTCGCCGACACTGACCAAGATTTCAATTTCGGATTCCAGCAAAATCTCTTTTGCTTTCTCTTCCGAGAACGGCACACCTGCGCCGTCTTTACATACGAGAATATCGCCTTTTGCCGAACGGAAGGACACATCCACACGAGACACATCCACGCTAGCTCCGCTGTAACCGATCGCGCACAGCACACGACCCCAGTTTGCATCCGCACCGAACATCGCGGCTTTCAACAGGCTGGAGCAAACAACGCTTTTTGCCACCGTTTTGGCGGTCTCCAACGTGTCTGCACCTTCCACTTTACATTCGAGCATCTTGGTAGCGCCCTCACCGTCAGCGGCGATAGCACGGCACAGATGCACCGTAATGGTGTTGAGTGCTTTCATAAAGGCGTTAAAATCATCGCCCTCTGCGGTGATTTCCACGTTGCCTGCCATACCGTTGGCAAGCACCGTTACCATATCGTTGGTGGAGGTATCACCGTCGATGCTGAGCATATTAAAGGTGTTCTGAATATCGCCGGACAGCGCCTTTTGCAACATTTCCGAAGAAATCGCCGCATCGGTGGTCAAAAACACCAACATGGTCGCCATATTGGGATGGATCATACCGCTGCCTTTGGCGATACCGCCGATGTAGCAGGTCTTGCCGCCCACTTCAAATTCCACTGCAATTTCTTTCACGGCAAGGTCGGTGGTCATAATCGCTTCCGCCGCCGCAAGGCCGTTATCATAGTCAAGACCTGCAACGAGTGCATCCATACCGTCGGCAATGGGGGTGATATCCAAAGGCTGTCCGATCACACCTGTCGATGCGACCACCACATCCTCAGCTTTCACACCGACAGCATTTTCCACCAGTTTGCTCATCTGTTCCGCAACTTCAATGCCGTCAGCGTTGCAGGTGTTGGCGTTGCCGCTGTTGCAAATGACCGCCTGCGCTTTGCCGTCAGCGATATGCGCTTTGGTTACGGTCAAGGGGGCACCTTTCACCAAATTGGTGGTGTACACCGCCGCCGCATTGGCAGGAACATCGCTCACAATGAGCGCCAAATCTCTTTTGGTACGGTTTTTGCGGATGCCGCAATGAATACCGTTTGCTTTAAAACCTTTCGCGGCACAAACGCCGCCTTTTACGATCTGCATAGATTATACCTCCAACCCGGTGGTCTCATCCACACCGAGTACAATGTTCATATTCTGAATAGCGGCGCCCGAAGCACCTTTGCCCAGATTATCAAAGCGGGCAACCAGCAAAATGCGTTCTTCGTTGCCGTGCACGGTAATACTCATATCGTCCCGACCCGAGAAAGCAGCTGCGGACAACAAGCCACCTTCGGATGTGTCCTCATCGAAGTGCACCAATTTGCCCTTGTAGAGGTTGCGATACACCGCTTTCACATCTTCCAACGTGCCGTTGAGTTGAGATGCAAACACGGGAACGGTAACTTCCATACCGCTGTAAAAATCACCGACAATGGGACAAAACAGCGGCGCTGTTTCCAAGCCGCACACCTTCCCCATTTCGGGCAGATGCTTGTGTCCTTGGGTGAGTCCATACTGACGGGGCGCGTCAAACAACGGATCTCTGTCGGTCGCTTCGTAATCAGCGATCATCCCTTTGCCGCCGCCGGAATATCCCGTCAGCGAGAAGCAGGAAAGCTGTGCTTTGCTGTCCAGGATGCCTGCGTTGACCAGCGGTGCTACCAGCGCGACAAAACCGCTCGCGTGGCAACCCGGATTAGCAATGCGTTTCGCACCTGCCAATTTCTCACGTGCGCCGGGCAATTCGGGGAAACCGTAACTCCAGCCGTCCGCCGTGCGGTGTGCTGTGGAGGTATCGATAATCACCGTATTGGGATTGGTAACCAGCGACACCGATTCTTTTGCCGCCGCATCCGGCAGGCACAAGAAAGCAATGTCAGCCGCATCCAACGCCGCCGCACGAGCCTTAGGGTCTTTTCTGGTTTCGTCAGGCAGAATGATGAGTTCGAGATCCTCTCTTGCCGACAATCTATCTACGATACGCAGTCCCGTGGTACCGGCACTGCCGTCGATGAATACTTTGGTTTTCATGCGAGTTGCTCCTTTACGAACGCTACTTGTGCTTCCACCGAACCGATGGAAGTACCACCGTAAGAAATGCGTTTTTCCACGCAAGCGGTCAAGTCAATATCCGCATATACATCTTCTGCAAACAATTCGCTGAAGCTGCGATATTCTTCCAGAGTAAGCGTTTCGAGAATTTTGCCTTCCGCAATACATTTCGCAACGATCTGTCCCGAAATCTTATAAGCACTGCGGAACGGCAGACCTTTTTTCACAAGGTAATCGGCAAGGTCGGTGGCATTGATGAAACCGCCCTGCGCCGCTTTTTTCATATTGTCGGCACGCACCGTCATGGTAGCGACCATAGGGGTAAATACGGCGAGACACATTTTGACCGTTTCCACCGCGTCAAAGATACACTCTTTGTCTTCCTGCATATCCTTGTTGTATGCAAGCGGCAGACCTTTCAAAGTGGTGAGCAGCGACATCAAATCGCCGTACACGCGACCCGTTTTGCCGCGGGTAAGTTCCGCCATATCGGGGTTCTTCTTCTGCGGCATAATGGAAGAGCCGGTGGTATATGCATCCGACAGTTCTACAAAACGGAATTCCCAGCTGGACCACAAAATGATCTCTTCGGAAAAACGAGACAGGTGCATCATCAAAATGGACAAAGCACCAAGCAATTCCACACCGAAATCGCGATCAGAAACGCCGTCCAGACTGTTGCGGCACACATCCGCAAAGCCGAGTTTCTCCGCTTCAAAGAAACGGTCGGTTTCATAGGTAGTGCCTGCCAAAGCGCAACTGCCGATAGGAGATACGTTCATACGTTTGACCGTATCGCTCAGTCGGTCAACGTCGCGAAGTAACATCATCGCATACGCCATCAAATGATGACCAAAGGTGATGGGTTGTGCTCTTTGCAGATGCGTATAACCGGGCAGGATGGTCGCTTTATGCTCTTCCGCCTGATCACAAATCGCTTTGAGCAATTCACGGATAGCAGCCACGATGTCCGCCGCTTCGTCACGCAGGTACATACGAATATCCAACGCTACCTGATCGTTACGGCTGCGCGCGGTATGCAGTTTCTTACCCACGTCGCCAAGACGCGCGGTCAGTTCCTGCTCCACGAACATATGGATATCTTCACAGGTCATATCAAAGGCGAGCGCACCGCTCTCGATATCATCCAGAATACCCTGCAGACCGTCAATGAGCGTTTCCGCTTCCTTTTCGGTGATGATCTTTTGCGCGCCAAGCATAGCGGCGTGCGCCATACTTCCCGTAATATCCTGTTTGTACATTTTGCAATCGAAGTGAATGGAGGAATTGAAATCATCCGCCACACTGTCGGTCATACCTGCGGTTCTGCCCGCCCACATTTTAGCCATAATATACTCCTTAAAAACACCGATAGTCCTGCGTGAAAATCCACGCAGGACCTATGGCTACTTACTTGTTTTGTGCATCCACCATTGCCTGCACTTTGATCGGCAGACCAAAGAGGTTGATAAAGCCGGTAGCGTCTGTCTGATCGTAATCGCTCTCGCCAAACGTAGCGATCTCTTCGCTGTACAGCGAATAGGGACTCCACACGCCTGCGTTGATCATATTGCCTTTGTAAAGTTTCAGTTTCACGGTGCCGGTTACCTTCTCCTGCGTCTTGTCAACGAAGGCGCTGAGTGCTTCACGCAGAGGAGTGAACCACTGACCGTTGTAAACGAGTTCTGCAAAGGTGATGGAAAGACGCTCTTTCTCGTGAGCGGTCATCTTATCCAGACAGATGGTTTCCAGCACTTTATGCGCTTTGTAGAGAATGGTGCCGCCGGGAGTCTCGTACACGCCACGGCATTTCATACCGACCAAGCGGTTTTCCACGATGTCGATGATACCGATACCGTTAGCACCGCCGATCTCGTTGAGTTTCAAAATGATGTTCTTCGCACTCATCTTTTCGCCGTTGAGCGCCACAGGAGTGCCCTGTTCAAAGTCGAGGGTTACATAAGTGGGAACATCGGGAGCCTGCAAGGGAGAAACGCCCATCTCCAGGAAGCCCTCTTTTTCGTACTGCGGCTCGTTGCCGGTGTCCTCGAGGTCCATACCTTCGTGGGACAGGTGCCACAGGTTCTTATCTTTGGAATAGTTGGTCTCTCTGTTGATCTTCAGCGGCACGTTGTGCGCTTCCGCGTATTCGATCTCTTCTTCACGGGATTTGATATCCCACTCTCTCCAAGGAGCGATGATATGCATATCCGGTGCAAAATGCTTCAGGGTCAGTTCAAAACGAACCTGGTCGTTGCCTTTGCCGGTGCAACCGTGGCAGATAGCGTCAGCGCCTTCTTTGATGGCGATTTCAGCAAGACCTTTCGCGATGCAAGGACGCGCATGGCTGGTACCCAGCAGATAGTCCTCATACACCGCACCCGCTTTCATGGTGGGAATGATGTAGTTGTCTACGTAATCATCGGTCTGATCCAGCACGTACAGTTTGGAAGCGCCGGTTTTGAGCGCTTTTTCTTCCAGACCGTCCAGTTCGTCCGCCTGGCCGACGTTGCCCGAAACAGCGATGACTTCGCAGTTATTATAGTTCTCTTTCAGCCACGGAATGATGATGGAAGTATCCAAACCACCGGAGTATGCGAGAACGACTTTTTTGATATTTTCTTTGTTCATGATTACTGCCTCCAAATGAATAAAAATTGTCTATGCAGGGGATTATACACGCGTTATGCACCTTTGTCAAGCGAAAAATGCAAAAATATACATATTTTTTCGTGTTTTTTTGCATATTATACGCCGAATATACATTTATGCATAAATTTATGCGCTTTTATGCATTTGTGTGCCAACAAAAAGCGACAACTCTATATTTATACTACTATTATAAGGGGATGTCAACCTTTTACAGAAAAGTTGTTTTACAAGTTGACAAACCGCATAAAACTTGTAAAATAAAAAGAGAAAAACAAAAGGAGCAAACCTCATGCGCTTGGAAAAAGAGTTGCTGTCCCTCGTGCGACAAGCAGGACAGATTATATTGGAAGCACACATCGTCGAGGAGAACGGCAAGGTTAGCGAAAAAGGCGATGCCGCCAATTTGGTAACCGTGTACGACGTGCGTGTACAGGAGTTTTTGATGCGGGAAATCAAGGCGATATTGCCAAACGCCTATTTCTTTGCAGAGGAAAAAGAAAACGATCCCAAAGACCTGTTATCCGAACACTGTTTTATCATCGATCCGATAGACGGTACTGCCAATTTCGTGCATGGTTTCCGTCATTCCGCCGTATCGGTCGCGATGTTATCTCGCGGTGAACTCGTGTTCGGTGCAATATACAACCCGTATCAGGACGAAATGTTCCACGCCGTAAAAGACGGCGGCGCATTCTTAAACGGCACTCCCATCCACGTGTCTGATCGTTCCATGGCACAAGCCATCGGTGTATTCGGGACCTCCCCCTATCGCAAGGCGGAGTATACCGCCCTCACCTTCCGCTTGTGTGAAAAACTGTTTTCCGTATGTGCTGATTTGCGCCGCTGCGGCACTGCTTCGCTGGATTTGGCATACATCGCCGCCGGTCGCAGCGAGTTCTTCTTCGAATACAGTTTGTTCCCCTGGGATTTTGCCGCCGGCTTATTGCTGATTAACGAGGCAGGCGGTATTGTCAGCGATATGCAAGGTGCGCCGCTCAAATTTGATGCGCCCACCACTATTATCGCCGCCCCTCCCGCCATACACGCACAACTGTGTGATATCACCAAAACAATCGAGGACTAAACTATGAACATCGTTTTAATCGGTATGCCCGGATGCGGTAAAAGCACCGTTGGTGTGTTGCTTGCCAAATCACTGTTGTCTGATTTTATTGACACCGACCTTGTAATCCAGAACATCTATAAAAAAGCACTGTGCGACATCATTTCCACAGAAGGCATTGAGGTGTTCAAACAAAAAGAAAACGCCGTTCTCTCTTCCCTGTCTTGCGACAACTGTGTAATTGCCACAGGCGGCAGCGCGGTGTACGGCGAAACAGCCATGGCGCACCTGAAAGAGAACGGAAAAATCGTGTATCTAAAGCTCTCCCCTGCCGAAATCGAGGGACGTATTCAGAATATCAAAACGCGTGGCATCGCCATGAAGGAAGGCACTACCATTGCGGAACTGTATGCTGAACGCGCACCACTGTACGAACAATACGCGGATATCACCATTGATTGCGAAGGTCTCACTGCGGAAGAGTGCGTCAACGCGATTGCTGAAAAGATATAAAGTAACCCGTTGCACCGAACGATGCAACGGGTTGTTTTATGCTTTCTTTTCGTTTCTTTTGTACATCAGCATCGCAAGCATTAGTCCTGCAAAACCCGAAACCAATTTGCCGATGATGACCGACAACAAAAACGACGGTTCAAACGCCAATGTGAACGCAAGACATCCGGCAAACGTGAACGCGCCGGACACCGCAAAAGCGGCATTATATACAGTGCCTTTTTCGTCCATATCCTTCATCAAACTAAAGGTGGTCACACTGGTCGCCAGTGACGACATCACGCCCAATGCGGAGTTCTCATTCACGCCCATACGGTCACCGATTTTGCGTAACGGTGTACGAAGCAAACGGGAGACAATATACAAAAACGGAAATGCACCGCTCATGGTAACGGCGGCATTCACACATACCATTGCACCCTCTTCCAAGGTCGCAAACCGATCGTACATACTAAACCCTGTCAAAAAACGCACGATACTGATCGCGAGACCAACGGTGATCACGATTTTGATAAAGATACCGAACACCTTGAATACTTTTACGCAAAGACGCGGACACAGCAGAATCCCCACCGCCAACACCGCAGAAAATACCACTAACGGTAATAAATCGAGCAACAATGCCACGATCGGCAATCGCGCCGCCAAACCTGCCGCAAAACAACCGACGGGGATGGTGATAATACCATACAAAAAACCGGTCAGTACCAGATCATGCTTTTCCTCAGGCACCGCTTCCAACGCATACGGAATGGTAAACGAGATGGTACACCCCATCATAGATGCCACCACCAAACCGTTAAAATATCCCATCGTAGGATCGGCGGCAACCTCTTTTGCCAGCGCTGCACCACCCATATCAATGGAAAACAGCGAAGCGGGAATAATGGACGGATCGATATGTAACGCGTCCTGCACCACGCCAAACGCAGGCGCCATCCATTCGGCAAGCAACGGAGAAATCACGATCATACCGATCATGGAAAGCGCCATATTGCCGAACAGCACAAAACCTCTTTCAAATTCTCTTGCCAGACCGAAACGATTGCCGAGAATACGGTCAACGGCGCCCAGCACCGAGAAGACCGCCATAAATGTTGCTACGTAATTCATATTACTCCTCTATACCGACGGCACAAAAGCCGTCTTTTGTAAGAATGTATTGTTCGTCAAATCCGCAACTCTTAAGCAGTTGCGCCGCTTCTTTATAATGACAATCCAACGCATTTCTGTCGTGGCAATCGGAAGTGATGATCGCGCCAAAGCCCAGTCGTTTCATTTCACGAAGCAAGAAAGGAGACGGATACGGTGTCGTGCGATAGCCGCGTGCAATGGCACCCGTATTCACTTCAAACAGCGGTATTTTGCCCTGCAACGATTCCAGCGCCTCTATGGCATACCGCTGATACCGCGGATCGTTTTCATCAAAAAAATCCGCTTTTTCGCTATGTTTGGTGATAAGATCAAAATGCCCGATAATGTCATAATGGGCGTATTGCGGCAAAGTAGCCACCGTCTCATAGTACGCCTTTGCGTATTGTAACCCATCACCGTGGAAATAGGTATCGATCACCTCGCGCACCTGTTCTTCCGTACGGTCAAACCCCACCTTTTTGCCATCAATATCCAGATAATGCACCGAACCGATCACATAATCGTAGCCTGTCAGATCCACCTTTGAATACATATCCATTTCCAGGCCGCAAAAGATTTCTATTTGGTCGGCGTATTGCGCTTTCAAACGGGCAATTTCCGCTTGATATCTCCACTTCGAATCGTCCGAAATACTGTTCCCCGGCGAGTAGTACATATACGAATGACTGGAAAAGCCGATAGACGCAAAATCTTTTTCAATAGCGGTCTGCACCACTTCTTCAGGGCTGTCTTTTCCATCGCAAAAAGAGCAGTGCACATGTAAATTTTGCAGCAATGTCATACAAACTCTTCTTTCATTTTAGATTATGGTCATTGTAGCCGTCAGCGCAAAAAATGTCAATACAAATCAAAAAAACTCTGCTTGCAGCAGAGTTTTTTTGTTAATTTTCGCTGTAAATCACAGTAATGTCAGGGTGCAGTTGCAGGATCGATGCCGGAATCTTCGGGGTGATGGGGCCGAAAAACGCCCGTTCCAAAATATCACGTTTCTCCTTGCCGTTGGCAATGAGCAAAATCTTTTTTGCTTGCATGATTGAGACCATACCCATTGTAACCGCTTGACGCGGCACTTCGTCAGCAGAATCAAAGAAACGCGCGTTGGCTTCAATCGTTACAGGGTGCAGATCCACCACGTGGGTATTTTTCACAAACACGTCGTCCGGCTCATTAAAACCGATATGACCGTCGTGGCCGATGCCCAGCAACTGCAGATCAATACCACCGATCTCTCGGATGTGAGCGTCGTATTGTTCACATTCCGCCTGCAGATCTTTTGCACAGCCATTGGGAACAAACGTGTTTTCGGGACGAATGTTGATATGTTCAAAAAAGTTCCGGTTCATAAAGCGGCGGTAGCTCTGCTCGTGTGTCGCGGGCAGACCTACATATTCATCCAAGTTCACCGTCGTAACCGACGAGAAATCCAAATCGCCTTTTTGTTGCCATTTCGCGAGTTGTGCGTACGTGCCGGGCGGGGTCGAGCCTGTCGCAAGACCCAACACACAATCGGGTTTCATAATCACCTGTGCAGAGATGATGTTCGCCGCATCGCGGCTGAGTTTTTCATAACTCTCAACCTCAATAAACTTCACGCAATCACTCCATATATTTTCTGACAATGGCTTTCATTTCATCCCAGTGTTTTTCCATGTCTGCCACCAATTTGAATTGGGTACGGCAACGCACCAGGTTGTGTTCCGCGTATTTGGTTTTAAAATACACGTCGCCACGCAAATAGTCTTCCAGGAAACGCATGCCACATTCTACGGTCATCATTTTAGCGCCTTCCGGCAGCAACATAATTTCATCTTCGCCAAGCAATCCACCGCACCCTTCGATGAAGCCTTTGGTGTATGCCTCAAACAAATCGAGATTCAGCCACACTTTGTTCAGATCGGTTTCATCTTCCGCGGCAGTCGATGCGCCAAAGCGGATTGCATCACCAAAATCATTGACCGAGAAGCCGGGCATCACCGTATCCAAATCGATTACACACAGTGCGGTACGGGTAGCGGCATCCAGCATCACATTGTTGGATTTGGTATCGTTATGCGTAACGCGAAGCGGCAGTTTACCTGCATCAAACGCTTGATACAGCGTGTGGAAGAACGGCTCTCTCGCTTTCACAAACGCAATTTCCTCTTGCACGTTTTTCGCACGATCGCAAACGTCGGCATCCACCGCGTTCAAGAAATTGCGAAAACGTTTGGGCGTGTTGTGAAAATCGGGAATGGTCTCCGCCAAATCGGCGGCAGGAAAATCGTTCAAATACCGCTGAAAACGTCCAAACGCCACCGCGCACTGATAAAAGTCTTCTGCAGATTCGGGCAATTCCAAACAGATGGAATCCTCGATGTAATCGTACATACGCCAGCAGTAACCGTTCTCGTCGAAATAGCAGTTAGCACCGTCTTTGGCAGGCACCATGTGCATCACGCCGCGCGGATCATCCACTTTGTTGCCCAAAAAACCGGTAACCAAAGCGATATTATCAATCACTTGTTGCGGCTGTTTGAAAACGTTATCATTCACCGCTTGCAACACAAACCGTTTGGTGGACTGATCCTCCAACAGACAGGTTACTAAAAAAGTATCGTTGATATGACCGTTTCCGTACGGAATACACCCATTTTCCAAGCCGGGCAAATCAAAATGTTTGATGGCGTTCAGCATCTGTTCCAAAGCAATTCTCCTCACGATGTCGCTCCTTTCACATACCACATCTGCAGTATACGATAAAGCAACGTATTTTTCCATAAAATATCTTGTCAAATATAGCAAAATATGATAAAGTATCATATTATAACCCGTATTGAAAGGGGATCGGTATGAAAAACCATTTAGAAATACTGGAAATTCTGCGCGATCTGTACAAAGTATCCGGTTTTCGTGTATCCATTCACGATACGGATTATCGGGAAATCTACGCATATCCCACAACGGGATCTACATTTTGTGCAACCGTACAGCAAAAGCCTGCCGTTCTCGCGGCGTGTCAACAATGCGACGTGCAGATGTTGCAAAAGGTACGCGAAAGCGGTGAAACATTATTGTACCGCTGTCCGCAAGGATTGTACGAAGCGGCAGCGCCGATCTATCATTATGGCGTGTTGTCCGGATTTTTGATGATCGGACAGGTGCGAAATACAGCGGATAATGCGTTCCAGCAGATATGCAACCGCGCCACCGAGATTCTTGGGGATCGCCAACTGGCAGAAACCATCACCGCCGGTGTGCCTGCCATGGACGAAGCGACCATACGGTCGTTCTTGAGCATCATAACGGTAATCGCGGAATATCTGACCCAAACCAACCGTGTACAAGCCACCAGCGGAAAACTGGCGGAATTGCTGGAGCAGTATTTGCGGCGGCATTTTCGGGAACGGATTACGCTCAATACGCTGTCAGAGCAGTTTGGGTATTGCAACGCAACAATGACCAAAACGTTCCGCAAAGAATACGGCGTTACCATTTTCAATTTCTTGAGAAACATCCGCTTGGAACACGCGGCAACGCTGTTGAAAGACACCAACAAAACCATTAAAGAGATCTCCGAAGCCTGCGGCATCGAAGATCAGAATTATTTTTCCAGAGTATTTACCGAAGAATACGGGTGCTCCCCCACGGTTTACAGAGAGCGGTCGTCCCAAACCTGACCATCGATGATTACCGTGTCAATATGCATATCATCATCAATGATCAACAGATCGGCGTCATAGCCTTTGGCAATGACGCCTTTTTTGATGCCCAGCATCTCGGCAGGTGTGCGGCTTGCCATACGCACCGCATCGTCAAACGGGATACCGAATTCGACCGCTTTGCAGACACATTCCCAAAGCGTGCTGGAACTGCCTGCGACCACGCCGCTTTTCAAGCGTACGACATCGCCTGCTTTGACAACAACTTCCAGACCGCTGACGTCCACATATTCGCCGTCAGGCAAGCCTGCAGAGCCAACGCTGTCGCTGATGATGATCATACGTTCCGGACCGAACATCTGATAGGTCGCCAGCATCACGGGCTGTGATACGTGTTGACCGTCGCCGATCACCTGTGTGTATATTTTGCGCATATACGCCGCGCCAATCGGACCGGGTTCACGATGCTCAAACGGCGACATAGCATTATACATGTGGGTCAAGCACTTTGCGCCAAGATCAATGGCTCGAAGTGCTGTTGTATAACTACAATCACAGTGTCCCAAAGACACCACCGTCTCCCCTGCCACCGCGGAGATAAACTCTTCCGCACCGGGCAATTCGGGGGCTATGGTGATCATCTTGACATTGCGGAATTTGCGAAATGCTTCAATGTCAGGCGCTTTGATGAAATCGGGATTTTGCGCGCCTGCATATTTCAACGACACAAACGGTCCTTCCAAATGGAAACCCAGAATGTGCGCACCGGGATACGCCGTCTTCATAGCGGTTACACGCTCCAGACGGTCGTAAGATACGGTCATGGTGGTGGGCAAAACGGAGGTCGTGCCACGGCTTGCATAAAAACGGCACAACGCCTCAAAATCCGCATTCATGGTATCATACCCCAACATACCATGGGTATGTATGTCAATCAAACCGGGAATCACACGTTTGCCGTGCGCGTCGATATCCCCGACCAAACTTTCATCGGTAACGGAAACGATCTTCCCGTTCTCCATCACAATCGTTTTCAACTGTTCCCCGATACGAGCATTGCTGATAATCATAAAAGCACCTCATTCCCTATAATACCATACAATATTTCCCACCAAAAAGCAAGCGAAAAAGCGTATCCGTGCACCAAACTTCCCGATCAATTCCAAAAGATTTGCAAACGGCATAAAGAAACAGCGTGTCAAAAGACACGCCGTTTCTTGTTTGATTTTACGGATTTGTGCAAACGCCGCTCGCGTTGAAGTTGTAGGTCTTGCCGTTGATCTTCATCGACTTGCCTGCAACCATATAGCCGTTCGCATCGCAGTAATACCACTTGCCGTTATCTTTGACCCACTTGGACTTGGTCATAGAACCATTGGAATCCAGATAGATCCAGCCGGTGGAGTCTTTCTTCCAGCAGTTGGTAACCGCATAGCCGTCTGCGCCAACGTAGCACCAGCCTTTGGAGTCTTTGACCCATTTGTTGGTCACCATAGCACCGTCGGCACCTACGTATACCCAACCTTTGGAGTCTTTTTGCCATTTGTTGGTGAGCATCGCACCGCTCGCGTCAAAGAAGTACCATTTCGAATTGATTTTTGACCACTTGTTGGCGAGCATATAACCGTTGGCATCCAAGTAGTACCATTTGTTGTTGGTCTTCACCCATTTGTTGTATACGATATAGCCATCTGCGCCCGTGCAACACCAACCTTTGGAGTCTTTCACCCACGTATTGGTCACCATCGCGCCGTCAGCACCGAGGTAAACCCAACCTTTAGAGTCTTTGCGCCAGGCACCTTTGACCATTGTGCCGTTCTCATAGAAATACCACTTGCCGCCGTCCTTGACCCAACCGTTTTTCAGTTCGCGAAGCTGATGGCACACGTTACATTCCGCATCTGTATCGTTGTCATAGGTGTGGTCGCCGGTTGCAGAGATGGGAGTATTCTCGTTGCGGGTCTGGTGACACACGGTACACTCTTCGTGTTTTTCGCCGGCTTCACCACAGTTTTCTGCTTGGTCAATTACCCAAACGTAATTGTGTTCGCTCTCCGGCGTTCTCGTCCATTCACAATTGTCGCATTGGATATCGCACGCGCCGCTGTAGGTGTGCGCCTGTTTACAAGTATTATAATGCCATGTAGCACCGGTCAACGCACTGTTATAGTTGCCAATCGAGATATTGGTATGGTTGGCACCCGTATACCACACGTCTCGTAACGCCGAGCAACCGTTAAACGCAGAGCTACCAATGGAGGTCACGCTGTCGGAGATGGTCACCGACGTCAGCGAGTCGCAATAGCCAAACGCCCAACCGCCGATGGTGGTAACACTGTCAGGAATGGTCACCGACGCGAGTGAGGAGCAAGCGAAAAACGCCTCGCTGTCAATGATGGTCACACTGTCGGGGATTTCCACCGACGTCAGCGAGGAGCAACCGTCAAACGCACTATTGCCAATGGAGGTCACGCCGTCGGGGATTTCCACCGACGTTAGCGAGGAGCAACCTTCAAACGCATACCTGCCAATGGTGGTCACGCTGTCGGGGATGGTCACCGACGTCAGCGAGGTGCAAAAGCGAAACGCACTCTCGCCAATGGTGGTCACACTGTCAGGGATCTCCACCGACGTCAGCGAGTCGCAATCGTAAAACGCGTAACTGCCAATGGAGGTCACACCGTCTTCGATGACTACTTTTGTGATAGCTTTTCCCCACGGCGGATCATTATACCAAGAACTATAATCCGCCATTGCACCGTTGCCGCCGATAGTCAGCACGGTGCCGTCTAGTTTCCAATAGCAATTGCCTGTTTTGTTCACTTCGGGACGGATATAACCACAATATTTACAAAGAGAACACCATGTATCATATGTATGTGCGCTCGTTGTCGTTCTAGTCCACTCACAATTGTCACATTGGACATCGCACGCGCAGCTGTAGGTGTGTGGCTGTTTACAGGTGTTATAGTGCCATGTAGCATCCGTCAACGCACTGTTATAGTCGCCAATCGAGATGTTGGTACGGTTTGCGCCCGTATACCACACGTCCCCGTCCCATAACGCCGAGCAACCGGAAAACGCATAATTGCCAATGGTGGTCACACTGTCGGAGATCTCCACCGATGTCAGCGAGTCGCAATAGCAAAACGCATCATCGCCAATGGAGGTCACACCGCCGCCGATGGTCACCGACGTGAGTGCGTCGCAACCGGAAAACGTCCTCTCGCCAATGGTGGTCACGCTGTCGGGGATTTCTATCGACGTCAGCGAGGAGCAATAGCCAAACGCATAACTGCCAATAGTGGTCACGCTGTCGGGGATGGTCACCGACGTGAGCGAGGAGCAATCGTAAAACGCACCACTGCCAATGGCGGTCACGCTGTTGGGGGTTTCTATCGACATCAGCGAAGGGCAAGAGTCAAACGCATAACTGCCAATGGTGGTCACACCGTCTTCGATGACTACTTTTGTGATAGCTTCCCCCCACGGCGCCGTAAACGGCCAAGAAAAATCATAATCCGCCATCGCGCCGCTACCGCCGATAGTCAGCACTGTGCCGTCTAGTTTCCAATAACAGTCGCCTGTTGTGTTCACTTCGGGACGGATATAACCACAATGTTTACAAGGAGAACACCATGTGTCATACGTATGTGCGCTCGTTGTCGTTCTTGTCCATTCACAATTGTCACATTGGATATCGCACGCGCCGCCGTAGGTGTGTGCCTGTTTACAAGTATTATAGTGCCATGTAGCATCCGTCAACGCACTGTTATAGTTGCCAATCGAGATATTGGTACGGTTTGCGCCCGTATACCACACGTTTCCAAGCGAGGAGCAACTGTAAAACGCATCATAGCCAATGGAGGTCACGCTGTCGCCGATGGTCACAGACGTCAGCGAGGAGCAGTAGGAAAACGCAGCATCGCCGATGCTTTCTACACTGTCGCCGATGGTCACAGACGTTAGCGAAGAGCAATTGTAAAACGCCCGCTCGCCAATGGTGGTCACGCTGTCGGGGATGGTATAGATCTTTGCCGTCTTGCCGGCGGGATACCGTATTAATGTTGCTTTATCTTTATTGAACAAAACGCCGTTTACGTCGCAGTAGTATGCGTTGTCTGCATCTACCGTGATAGATGTCAGCGAGTCGCAATAGGAAAACGCAGAGCTACCAATGGTGGTCACACTGTCGGGGATGGTCACCGACGCCAGCGAGTAGCACCTGTAAAACGCACCATCGCCAATGGTGGTCACGCTGTCGGGGATGGTCACAGACGTCAGCGAGTCGCAGTCAGAAAACGCACTACCGCCAATGGTGGTCACGCTGTCGGGGATCTCCACCGACGTCAGCGAGTCGCAATAGGAAAACGCCAAATCACCAATGGTGGTCACGCTGTCGCCGATGGTCACAGACTTCAGCGAAGAGCAACCGTAAAACGCTCCATAGTCAATGGTGGTCACGCTGTCGGGGGTCTCCACCGACTTCAGCGAGTCGCAACCGTAAAACGCATAGCTACCAATGGTGGTCACGCTGTCGGGGATTACCAACTCTGTCACCAACATATTGTCAAGATACAAAGTTTCGGCGTAATACAGTGGGTTGGATGCGAAATCTACAAAATCAATATTACACCACGCAGCAATATCTGTGATATATACCGACATCAGCGAGTCGCAATAGGAAAACGCATAACTGCCAATGGTGGTCACGCTGTCGGGGATCTCCACCGACTTCAGCGAGGAGCAATCCTGAAACGCATAATCACCAATGGTGGTCACGCTGTCGGGGATGGTCACCGACGTCAGCGAGGGGCAACCGAAAAACGCACCATTGCCAATCGTGGTAACGGGGTAGCCGCCCAAGGTCGAGGGAATCGTCACACTGCCGCTCATACTTGCGGACACGTCTGTAATCGTCGCTTCACCGTCGGATACCGAATAGGTGTAATAACGGTATGTTGCAGCGTGGGCGGTGATGCTGAAAACACCCGTCGGGAGAAACGAGACGAGCATCAGCAAACATAAACATACTGACAATACTTTTTTCATTTTCAAGCCCCCAAAAAGCAAAAAGTGCGGCTACCGAAGTAACCGCACAAAAAACGCAAACTCCGATAGTCATAGTCTGGCAACCATATTGTACCATATTATATTTTTCTTTTCAAGACGTGTCAAATAATATGAGATAACAAAAAGGAGGGTATCCCCTCCTTTTTTTCGCACATTATAACGTTTTTAGCAAGCCGGGCAATTCCCATAAAGCCGAAATTTGATGATCCGGATGTGTATAGTTAAGTGCCTTTACACCGTTTCGGTTAAACCAAACGGTTGTGATACCGGCGTTTTTACCGCCTTGGATGTCCGAGGACAAGCTGTCGCCGACGATGAGGGCTTGTTCTTTATCAAAATGCGGAATGGCGGCAAATACTGCATCAAAATACGCTGTGGATGGCTTATTATGACCGATCGCTTCGGAAATGAAGATGCCGTCAAAGAAGCGTTCGATGTTACCCGAGGAGATACGGGGCATTTGAATATCCACCGAGCCGTTTGAGACAAGGTACAGTTGATACTCTTGCGACAACGTTTCCAGCAGTTGTTCTGCACCATCCACAAAGTAATGACCGATGGATAGATTGTGTTCGTACGTGCGTGCCGCACGGATGGGATCGACCGCGATGCCGAATTCTTCAAACAGCAGTTGGTAACGGCGTTCCTTCACCTGCTCACGAGTAAGTTCTCCCTGCTCCAGCAAGCGCCATTGTGCGGCGTTTATCTCGCTGTAACGGGCAAGCACCTCTGCGCGAGGTTCCAGACCCAACGTTTCCAGGGTTTTGGACAGCGCAATTTGCTCTGCTTTATGAAAATCGTAAATGGTATCATCCAAATCCAACAAAACAAATCGTTTCATACCAATCCCTCCCTACTGCATATACGCAGTATAGCACACATCTCATTTGGTTGCAATGGAAAGCATACGAAATTAATATATCGAAAAGAGCAAGACAAGTGCATGTCTTGCTCTTTTATTTGATAATGACTACCGACTGTCTGCCAAATGTTTCGTACCGGTGAACAGACAGATTCTTTTCATAATACCGTTGTTCTCCGCTATATGGATCATTAAAATAATAACCGTTTTCATCATAACCGATCAACACCATACAATGCTCCTTTGTGATCCATTGAAACTGTTTACCAGCCTCGGTGTACCACACATTCCCCTGCCCCGGTTCCTTCATATCAATACTCACCCACACCAGCACCGGGATATCGTGTAAAACATACCGTCTGCACAAAGTATCCAGCGTTTCGCCGGTGGTGTTTTTGATTCGTTCTGCATCACCGAAATACTGTATCAGAGCATTTTGAATAACAGGTGCATAACACCCCAGCGAATATTGACTGCGCGGATCCCCCACGAAACTTTCGTATGGATCAGGACCGTATAGAACATTATGTTTACGATATACAGCACCCATCGATAAATAATTGTCAATAAAATGCGATACAGATATTGTCTCGCCCGTATACTGTAAAGCCATAATGGTTGCCACCGATTCACATCCCGTCGGAAACTCCGGAAATTGACAGATCAGCGGCACACCTTGTATCAAATGTGAAGCATCCGCAGCCTGCTCACTGTATTCGCTTGTCCGCACAGCGCTTGTGGCGGTTGTAACAGTCGCCGTCTCTTTGGAAATGGTTGTTTTCTTTCGGAGCGTTGGGATAGTTTGCTTTTTCGTTGTATTTGTAGAGAAAGCGGTTGTGGAACACGAAATTGTGCCGGAAGTAGTTATACCTTGAGTGCCAAGGGGGACTCCTGCATTCTCTTGAACTTCGAAAGAGCCGCAACCACTCCCCAATATCAGCCACCAGACTATAAAGAAATAACACAAACCCCTCTTTCTCATACTACCGCCCCTTTCGCTGTTCTCTTTCTTAACAGAAATATAATACCGCAATTTGCGGTATATGTCAATACTGCAAATTGCGGTAGTCTATACTGTTCTTGAGGTGATAAGATATGTACCAACGCATACGCGATTTACGGGAAGACAATGATTTGACACAAAAGCAGGTGGCGGAAATGCTCAGTTGTTCCCAACAGGTATACAGCAACTACGAATTAGGGCAGCGCGACATTCCCACGGACATTTTGATTCAGTTATCCCGCTTTTACAACGTTTCTACCGATTATATTCTCGGCATCAGCAACAATCCGAAAATATCCGTATAAAACAAAAAACGCTACACGTTCGTGTAGCGTTTTTTACTTAAATACCCTGAGAACTGAATAAAGAGAGGGAGTAATCGATGAGAAAAACAACGCATCGTTGTGTAGCCCTAAAATGATCTGAATGAGGTAAAGTGACGAAGGTCAAGCCCTCGGTCTATTAGTACTGCCAAGCTGAAGGTGTCACCACCCTTACACATGCAGCCTATCACCATGTAGTCTTCATGGGACCTTACCTGATAAACAGTGGGATATCTAATCTTGAGGCTGGCT
>JAZRQN010000065.1:0-2640 GCA_045649855.1 Acutalibacteraceae bacterium
ATCCGAGCAACACATCGTTTTTTCAATCAAAGCGCCCGCATCACACAACCAAATTTTATCTAATAACTTAAAAGTGGCTTGGAATCAAATGATTCCAAGCCACTCAAAAACCATTAGATATTATTCCCAATCGCTCCCGAAAAAGATAACCTAAACAATTTTGTATAGGCGGTTTAGCTCGTGGTATCTCATACATCTGTATTATTCATAAAGTATGGACTATCAGATTTTTTGTTGCCATAGTGTTGCCACGCTGACGAGAATATTATATATTATTATGCCGTAATTTTCAAGAAGCGCAGAGTAAATAGTTTATAAAATCACCTCTACGTTATTCGAGTTCAAAAGCGCCCGTATAAAGCTGATAATATGTTCCTTTTTCGGCTATCAGTTTATCGTGATTTCCTCGTTCAATGATGTGTCCATGGTCAAGCACCATGATCACGTCGGAATTCTGAACGGTAGAAAGTCTGTGTGCGATGACAAATACGGTTCTGCCCTTCATCAGCTTATCCATACCGTCCTGTACAAGTGCTTCGGTACGAGTATCAATGGAGGACGTCGCCTCATCGAGAATCATTACGGGCGGATCGGCAACAGCGGCGCGTGCAATGGAGATAAGCTGCCTTTGACCTTGGGAAAGTCCGCTGCCGTCACCTTTGAGTACGGTGTTGTATCCTTGGGGGAGCATACGAATAAATCCGTCTGCGTTCGCAAGCTTTGCGGCGGCGATACATTCCTCGTCAGTTGCATCGGGATTGCCGTACCGCAGATTTTCCATAACCGTTCCTGTGAACAGGTTGACGTCCTGAAGAACCACGCCGAGAGAACGGCGAAGATCAGCTTTTTTGATCTTGTTAATATTGATTCCGTCATAGCGGATTTTACCGTCGGCAATATCGTAAAAACGGTTGATCAGATTGGTGATTGTGGTTTTACCCGCACCGGTTGCGCCGACAAAGGCGATTTTCTGCCCGGGTTCGGCATAGAGAGAAATATCGTGAAGCACTTGCTTTTCCGGAACGTATCCAAAATCCACACCATCAAGAACGACTCTGCCTTTGAGTTTTGTATACGTTACCGTTCCGTCGTGATGAGGATGCTTCCATGCCCACATTCCGGTTTTGGTTTCAGATTCACACAAAACACCGTTTTCTTCTTTGGCATGAACAAGGGTTACATAGCCCTCATCCGTTTCGGGTTCTTCATCCATAAACGCAAAGATACGGGAAGCACCCGCAAGAGCTGTGACGATAGAATTGAACTGATTGGATATCTGCGAAACGGGACTTGTAAAGTTTCTTGACAGTGTAAGGAATGAGGCGATCATACCGAGAGTCAGCACGCCCGTTCCCGTAAGACCGAGGTTTGTTACCCCTGCAATAGCCATATATGCACCAAGGAGAGCAATGATGATGTACTGCACGTATCCGAGCGCATTCATCATTGGCATCATGGAATGGGCATAGCCGTTTGCGCTTGCAGCACTTTCGGCCCAAGCCTTGTTTTTCTCACGCAGTTCTTCCTTTGCTTTTTCTTCGTGGCAAAATACTTTGATAACCTTTTGTCCGTTTACCATTTCCTCCACGTAGCCGTTAACGTCGGCAAGGTTTTTCTGTTGCATCATGAAGAACACGCCGATCTTACGGGTGATCACCTTTACAAGCTGTAAAATCAAAAAGAGTACGCCAACGGCAACGAGTGTCAGCCATACGCTGATATAGAGCATACTGACGAACACCGAAACAATGGTAAATACCGATGAAACCATTTGTGCCATAGAGATCGCAATCATCTGACGTAGCGTGTCAGTGTCATTGGTATAAAGACTCATAATATCGCCGTGGGTGCGGATATCAAATGCTCGGATGGGAAGGCGTTGCATTTTCTCGAACATCTCGTCGCGGATCTTCTTGAGCGTACCCTGTGCAATGGTAACCATAATGCGGTTATAGAACAAGGTGGAAAGTATACCGATGAGATAAATTCCTCCAATCACAAGCAGAGCCTGCAAAAGTCCGGTAAATACGGGCGACGACGAACCGAGCAGAGGGGTGATATAGTCATCAATGAGCGATTGCAGGAATAACGAGGACACGGCAGATGCAATAGAACTAAGCAGGATACAGATTACAACAAAGATCAGCTTCCCTTTATAATCCTTCATGTACGAAAGTAATCTAAGGAGTGTTTTAAGGTCGAATTGAGGTTTGGTCGGTATATCTTCGGGCATCTTTCCCATAGGCGGCATTTTTTCTTTCTTATTCATGCTCTGCGCCCCCTTTCTTCTGCGATGCATATACTTCACGGTAGATATCGCAATTTTTCAAAAGCTCGGTATGACGACCAACGGCTACTACCTTGCCGTCGTCCAGAACGATAATCTGATCTGCGTGCTGTACTGAGCTGATACGCTGCGCAATGATAATTTTTGTGATGTCGGGAATATATTCCGCAAACGCCCTTTGAATAGAGGCATCAGTTTTGGTATCCACAGCACTTGTGGAATCGTCGAGTATCAAAACCTTTGGCTTTTTCAGCAGAGCACGGGCAATACAGAGGCGTTGCTTCTGCCCTCCCGACACATTGGTGCCTCCTTGCTCAATGTAGGTATCATACTTGCCAGGGAAGCCCTGAATA
>JAZRQN010000066.1:0-8005 GCA_045649855.1 Acutalibacteraceae bacterium
CGATGCCCACATCGTCCCGAAACCGTATGGTCGTATTGTTGAAAAATATATCCGCAATGTGCCCGAAATCGAAAAATATGTCATTATGCCAAATCATATTCATATGATTATTCGCATAGACAACGGGACGATGTGGGCATCGTCCCCTACAAATAAGGTTGCCAATATCGTGCGGTCTTTGAAAACATTGACCACCAAAGAAATAGGAAAACCGATTTTCCAAAGGTTTTACCACGACCACATCATCCGTAACGAACGGGATTACGAGGAAATTTGGCAATATATCGAAAACAATCCCCTCAAATGGTCGCTGGATCGCTACTATCAAACATAAAAAAAGACGATGGAAAAATCCATCGTCTTTTTATGTTCTCTTGTGTGCGTGTTATCCGATACGCACGATCTGCAGACCGCTTTTTTCGGCGTAGTCCACCGTGTAGGCAGTACCGCCCGTGGTTTTTTTCAGGTAACAGATACACGCGCAACTCTCATCCACCAGTCGGCGGTTGCGCTCGTGCATACAAGAACGGGTGTACTCGTCAGATATATACACCACCTCGTCCGCGTCCCGTTTGATGACCTCGTACATCAAGCGGTCCACCGACGACCACCGCGCCGTCTGGTCTTTGCACGGCAAAATAAGGTGCAAACGGATGTCGGGATGCACCTTTTTGAGGGACAACACCACCTGCGCCGCGAGGGTGTCAAACCCGAGCGCACCGCCTGCACAAAAAACGCGGAAACCGTGTGCATACAGATCCTCCACCGCATCCAGCGTTTGTTTTTGAATATTCTTTTGTTCTGCGTAGGGAATCTCCCGATGCCCCGTAAAACAAGCGGTTTGCAATCTCATACCGTTCTCCTCACATCGCGTGTATTCTTTTCTTAATATACCACAATCTTCTTGTATTGTAAAATAAAAAGTGATATATTGAACACAGAATCCGAAAGAAACGGGTGATGCTCGTGAAAACGATGAACGAAACTCTCAAAACCCCCGTAACCCACGCTTGCGACGTATTGGTGGCAGGCGGCGGCATTGCAGGTATCGCGGCAGCGTTGGCAGCGGCACGGCAGGGCAAACAGGTGATCCTGTTGGAACGCGGCTTTATGCTCGGCGGTCTCGCCACCGCCGGAATGGTCATCATTTACCTGCCGCTGTGCGACGGATACGGCAAACAGGTGTCCTTTGGCATCGCGGAAGAATTGTTGCGCCTGTCGATCAGTGTGCCTGCCAACGGTTTCGGCATCCGCAAGGCGTGGACCGAAGACCGCGTCTGCACCGAACAAGACCAGCGGTTTGAGGCGGATTTCAATCCGCAGTTGTTCGCCATTCTCGCCGAACAGGCACTGCTCAAGGAAAAGGTGCGTATTATATACGGCACTACCGCCGTGGCGACCGCTATGGAACACGACCGCATCACCGCCGTCGTTGTCGAAAACAAATCGGGGCGCTTTGGTATTGAGGTGAACACCGTTGTGGACGCAACGGGGGACGCCGACATCGTACATCTTGCAGGCGCACCCACCGCAACGCAGGAGAAAAACGTATTGGCCGCGTGGTATTTCGGCGCAGGCAAAGACGGCTATCGCATCAACCCGATGAGCGAGGGATACCGCGTTCCCGAACAAGCCAAACACCTGTACGGCGGCTTGGACGGCGATGAGGTATCCGATATGGTGTGTCGGATGCACGAATGGATTTTAAGCGACACGCAACAACGCCGCGTAAACGGCGACCCCGACTGGCAACCTGCCACCATTCCCACCATTCCGTTGTTGCGTATGACCCGTCGAATAGACGGTGCGTACACGTTGCACGACACCGAACAGCATACACGCTTTGAGGACAGCATCGGTATGGTGTCCGATTGGCGCAACCGCGGCCCTGTATACGAAGTGCCGTTCAGAACCCTCTACTGCGACACGGTGAAAAACCTGCTGTGCGCAGGACGGTGTACCTCGGTTACCGATGAAATGTGGGATATTATGCGCGTCATTCCCTGTTGCGCGGTAACCGGTGAAGCGGCAGGTGTCGCCGCCGCCATTGCCGACGATATGACCGCACTGGACGTGGATCGGTTGCAAACCATTTTGCGACAAAACGGCGTTGTCATCCACGAGAGCGATTTGAAATAAAAGAACAGCCGATGTATCGAATGATACATCGGCTGTCTTTATTCCGATACAATATTTTTGATCCATTTTTCCCGCTTGATCACAGCGCCGAATATGAAACATTTTACCAACTGTTCAAACTCATAGCCACCCAGCAGGAACACCACCGATAAATCGGTGAAACGGCTCAACGCAAACACCAGCGGAACCGCAAACAGCCAGGTCATACCGCAATCGATTGCAATGGTGGTGAATATCTTACCGCCTGTTCGCACGGTGAAATAGGAACAAAACGCATACGCCGCTATGGGACAGGTCGCCGCAATCAGGCGAATGAGATCGGCGGCGATTTTTCGCACCTCGGGGGTGGTGTTGTAAAACAGCGGAATGACGTCCGCCAGTGCAAAAAACACGACACCCACCACCGTGCCGACAAACACCGCAAACGCGAGCAGTTTTGGGTACTGATCTTTGACACGGTCAAATTCTCCGGCGCCCAACTGCTGTCCCAAAATGATACCAATGGCAGAACCGACCGCCTGGAAACACACCGAAAACAGATTGAAAAAAGTTTGTGCAATGTTGTTGCCTGCCACCGCGTCCAAACCGCGTGTGGCATAGCATTGCACCAAGGTCGCAATGCCGAGCGCCCACACCGTTTCATTAAACATCATCGGCACGCCTTTTGCCGTAATACGTCCTGCCAGTTTCAACGGAATATGCAAAGATGCGAACGCTTTTCTGATAAACGGGAACTGTTCGCGGTGGCGGATGGTCCAAACAACCACGATCAGCAGTTCCACAAAACGGGAAATCACCGTGGCGATGGCAGCGCCCACCACGCCCAGTGCAGGAAATCCGAGTTTACCGAAAATGAGCACCCAGTTGAGTGCCAGATTGACGCAAACGGCGGTAATGCCTGCTTGCATCGGGAGCACCGTTTCGCCGCATTCGCGCAAGGTGGAAGAAAACGCCTGGGTGAATGCATAGGGAATCAGTCCCACCAGCATCACAAACAGATATTGTTCGCCAAACTGCAAGGTCGCCGCAGCCGCTTCGGGAGATTCGCCCGATTCGATGTACAACGACAACAGCGGTTCACTTGCCAGCGCGAACAAAACCACCGCGCCGACGGACAGTACCAGACACAACAGATACTTGAATCGGAAGGTATGCAGAATGCTGTCCCAGTCCTTTTTGCCAAAAAACTGCGCACCGAAAATACCTGCGCCCGACACCGCGCCGAAAATGCACAGGGTGAACACGAAGATCAGTTGGTTGGCGATGGCGGCACCGTTCATTTGGGTAGTACCAAGCGCGCCGATCATAATGTTGTCCAGCATGCTGACAAAGTTGGTGATGCCGTTTTGCAACATAATGGGCAGAGCGACCGCCATTACCATGCGATAAAAACTGCGATCGCCTAAAAATTTCTTGTGCATATCATTCACCTGTCGTCGCCGTAGTGGCGGTGGTTTTCGTGGTGGGCATACCGATGCGCACGAGGGTGTAGGTCGCTTGGTCGTCGTACGAATACAACGTCATGGTTTCCCCCTCAAACGCAATGCGATCACGCTTGATTGCAAACGTTTCGTCGGTGTACGACATGGTGGTGGTCAGGATATCACCGTCGTAATTGTAGGTGCACACGTACGCCTCTTCGCCACCGATGGTCTGGTTGCCCGAAAAATCGTCAAAATATGTAAATACGATCTCCTGATCGGTGAGATCCTGCGGTTGCTCACCGTCGGGTTGCCAGGCGGTCATCTGCCAGATGCCCACCAGTTTTTTGGAGTGCTCGACCACCTTTTGCGGCTTTTCGTCCAGTTTACTGCATCCGCAAAGCAACAGCAGACAAAGGAGGAGCGATACTAACTTTTTCATACAACGCCCCTCTTACGTGAACAGTGCGCCCACCGCACCGAACAGACCCGCGCTTGCAAGGCCCATGATCACGCCTGCGATCAGCACGCCGAGCATCACCGCGAGGGTGCTTTTTTTGAAGTCCATATCCAGAAAACTTGCCGCGAGAGTGCCCGTCCACGCGCCTGTGCCGGGGAGCGGAATACCCACGAACAGCATCAGTGCGACAAACAAGCCGCGACCTGCTTTTTGTTTCAACTTTTCACCGCCGTGGTGGCCTTTTTCAATGCAAAACGTGAAAAATTTGCCGATGTATTTCTTGTCTTTTCCCCATTCGAGCACCTTGCGCGCGAAGAAGAAGATCACAGGCACGGGCAACATATTGCCGATAACCGCGATGATGTACGCCTGCCACAACGGCACGCCCATACCCACGCCGATCGGAATTGCACCGCGCAATTCAACCAGCGGTACCATCGATACCAAAAACGTTACGATATATCCCCACATAGTCTGTACTCCTTATCGTTTTTCCTCAAACAGCGCCGCCGCTTCCATATCGGCGGTGAACATCGCAACGATTTCGGGTTTAAAATCGGTCGCGTTGCTGAATTCGTATTCGTTCGCCGCGGCAAACGGTCCCATGTGCCAACGGATGAGCAAAATCTCCTCTTGGGTCAGGCGCAGGAAGTTTTGCAACATAATGACCGATTTTTCACCGTGTCCGCAAGGGAACTTGTCCTCAATCGTATAGGTGGGCACCGTTTCCCAGTCAAATCTGCCTTTGGCATCCGACTTGGTGCCGTTTTCCTTGTACACTTTCTGGTTTTTGAAGTCCTGCACGTAGAAATTCACCTTGCACAGATCGTGGCACAGACCTGCGAGAATGCAAGTACCCTCGTTTAAGCCGAGCGCCAGTTGTTCGTTCTTACGCAACAGCAACGCGGCAACGTTCAGCGAATGTTCCGCCAACGCGCCCTCATAGTTGCCGTGGAAACGGGTGGAGGCAGGCGCGGTGTAGTAATCGGTGGTGGCGAGATACTGCAAAAGGCGGTCAAGCCCTTCTCTGCGCGCCAACTCGAGCGCAGTTTCCACCAGCGTGCGCACAGGCGCCGTTTCGGGCGTGCCGCTCATACCGATCTTTTGCATAAACCAGGTCATCAGTTCTTTTTGCCGTTCGTTTACGATATGCATACCGTACCTCCGTATTATAATAAAGGTATAATATATAATAGAAAACTATTCCAAATCAAAAAGAGCATAGCATATTCGCCGATTTTTTTCAATAGGTGCGTGAAAAAACGCCACACGAACAATTTGCAAAAATGATAAGGTTGTCATCCCGAGTGAAGCGTGTAGCGCGGAATCGAAGGATGACAAATTTGGAGTCAGCGCGAATTTGCGGGACGGGAAACCCGTCCCCTACGATGGCATTTGCGGTGTTTGCGTAGGGGGCGGTCCCCGTGCCGCCCCGCGAGGTTTGCGGAAATCCCGCGGGACGATGTGGGCATCGTCCCCTACGAATTACAACATATTGTGGACGGCCGAAACACTCGCCATAAAATCAAAAGGTTAGGGCGATGTTTTGTGGTGTTTTGCAAGGCAAAACCGAGTGCACGACAATGCACTCGAACAAAACTCGACGGTTTTTTGAACTGTAGCCACTATAAATTACAGCATATTGTGGTTGGCGTAATCACCATATACAAGCACACAAAAAAACTCAACCAGGGGCGTCTTCGGGTGGTATTTTGCGAAGCAAAATCGGGCGCCTGACCATGCGCCCGAACCCGAAACGCAGTTTTTTTGCTTGCAGAAACTAAAAATTACAACATATTGTGGACGGTCGAAACACTCGCCACAAGATTAAAAAAATACGCAAAAAAACACTTGACTCCATTGTCGATGCGTGTTATAGTAAGTATTACCTCGTAACAGGGGTTTTATTTTTGTGCGCAAATTATTGCGCGACCCCTGGGTGGAAACACCTCGAGGGAGGTCAAAAGCAGGATTTCCTGCTAAAAATTCCGAATATCGGGAGGTGCCGTTATGCGCGTCAAAATCACCCTCGCTTGCACCGAATGCAAGCAACGCAACTACAACACGATGAAAAACAAGAAGAACGACCCGGACAGACTGGAAATGAACAAGTACTGCCGTTTCTGCCGCAAGCACACGCTGCACAGAGAAACGAAGTAATCGGAAGGAGAGAGATATCATGTTGACTGGTGGGTTTATTGCAGCGATCGCTGCGTTGATCGCGATGCTCATCTGCGTTCTCAGCAATCTCAATATGTTCTCCGATCTTGCTTCCATGGGTCTGGGCAAGTGGCTGGATTATTTCTTCGCCACCATCACCGCACAGAAAGTTGCTTTCTTCATTGCTGTCGCGGTGCTCATCATCGGCATTTACTGCTACTTCTCCGGCAAAGCGAAAGCGAAAAAAGCCGGTGAGGAATGCGGCTTCGTGCCGACCTCTATCGCGAAATTCTTCCGCGATATCAAAGGTGAGTTCAAAAACATCACCTGGCCCACTTTCAAGACTGTTGTGCGCAACACCGGCGTTACGCTGGCTGTGTGCGTGCTGCTCGGTCTTGTGATCTGCCTGATCGACGCCGGTCTTGGTGCGCTCATCAACCTGCTGTTGAAAATCGGCGGTTGAGCGTAAACCGTAGGGAGGTACGAACATGAGCGAAGAAGCAAAATGGTATGTCGTGCACACCTACTCGGGTTATGAGAACAAGGTCGCGAGCAATCTTGCAACGACGGTGGAAAACCGCCATCTGGAAGATTGGATCAAAGACATCTCTGTTCCGACCGAGACTGTTGTGGAAGTCAAGGACAACAAGAAAAAAGAAGTAGAACGCAAATTGTTCCCCGGCTATGTTTTGGTCAAAATGGTTATGACCGATGAATCCTGGTTCGTGGTGAGAAACATCCGCGGATGCACGGGTTTTGTCGGCCCCAACGGCAAGCCGGTTCCGCTCACCGAAGAAGAGCTTGCTCGTCTCGGCGTGGAGAAAAAAGAGATCGAAGTGTTGTACGCTGTCGGCGATACCGTCAGCATCATCGATGGCCCCTTGGAGGGCTTCAGCGGTGTGGTCAACGAAATCGATCGCGAGAAAAACAAGGTCAACGTTACCATTTCCATGTTTGGCAGAGAAACCCCTGTCGAACTCGAACTGGAACAGGCCGAACCGATGGGTTAATCCATCACACAAGTATGATTGTACGAGGCTCACCGCCTCTTACCTGCCGCCGGACAGTTTCCGGTTGTGGGAGGAGCGCAAAGCGTTCCGCCGTTACCACAAATTTTGGAGGTGCATTGTAAAATGGCTCAGAAAGTTATCGGTTACATCAAATTACAGATCCCCGCAGGCAAGGCGACTCCTGCCCCCCCGGTAGGTCCTGCCCTCGGTCAGCACGGCGTTAACATCATGGCGTTCACCAAAGAATTCAACGAGCGCACCAAGAACTACGCCGGCCTCATCATCCCCGTTGTGATCACCGTCTACGCTGATCACTCCTTCACCTTCATCACCAAGACCCCTCCGGCCGCGGTGCTGATCAAGAAGGCGTGCAACATCGAGACCGCTTCCGGCGTGCCGAACAAAACCAAGGTCGCCAAGATCACCAAAGAACAGGTACAGAAGATCGCCGAAATGAAAATGCCCGACTTGAACGCAGGTTCTATCGAGACCGCTATGAGCATGGTCGCCGGTACTGCGCGCAGCATGGGTATTGAAGTTGTCGACTAATTTTTCGAGTATTGTTTGGGTGGGAGGAAAATCCCAACATTCCGATTAACCACCACCGGTTATATATACCGGTATTTACAGGGAGGATAAGCCAATGAAACACGGTAAGAAATATGTCGACAGCGCGAAGCTGATCGACCGTACTAATCTCTATGAAGTAAACGAAGCCCTTGACCTGGCTATCAAAACCGGCAAGGCAAAGTTCGACGAGACTGTTGAACTTCACGTAAAATTGGGCGTTGACAGCCGTCATGCTGACCAGCAGG
>JAZRQN010000067.1:0-4953 GCA_045649855.1 Acutalibacteraceae bacterium
CATTCTGATTTTGGACGAAGCGACCAGTGCGCTGGACAACACCACCGAAATCCTCATTCAGCACGCACTCGACGAGTTGTGCGTTGGGCGTACCACCCTGGTGGTCGCTCATCGCCTCACCACCATTCAGAATGCGGACGAAATCGCGGTGGTGTCGGGCGGTGAAATCGTGGAACAGGGCGATCACAAAACGCTCCTCGCCAAAGGCGGTGTGTACGCCGACCTGTATGCGCGTGTTTTGCCGGATGCGGAATGATGAGTAGCACGATTTGTTTTTATGAGATAACACGCTCAAAAGGGATTTTTCCATTTTTGCGTGTTATTTTTATTTTTTGGGGGACATTTTCAAAGAAAACATTTCCAAAAAAGCTTGCTTTTTGACATAACTATTTGAAAAATGTTGTGATATAATGAATACAGTCGAAAGGGAGGAGAAAATATGAGCTTCGAAAAACGAT
Organism: Acutalibacteraceae bacterium; assembly: GCA_045649855.1. Taxonomy (GTDB): domain Bacteria; phylum Bacillota; class Clostridia; order Oscillospirales; family Acutalibacteraceae; genus URNF01. The sequence continues at coordinate 459 of JAZRQN010000067.1, forward strand.
TTGATGAAATGATAGAGTTTATTGAGAAGAATGTAAAGAATGATACTACCACTATTATGGAGTCTATCAAAGGGACTTTCTCCTTTTGGTCGCCGGATGTGATAGCTCATGCGTTTGAATATATCACAGATATGCGGTTAAGAGAATACGTGGCACGCCGACGCCTGATTCATACCAAAAAATATAAAGTAGAAACAGGGTGTTCCATTGAAATGGCGGCGGAAGAGTACGGGTATTCTTCCGAAACTAATTTTATGAAAGAATTTAAAAAGACTTTTGGGACTACCGTTAAGATGATGCCGGAAGAGGTTTACGAAGAGGAGAAGGAACCTATGCGTTTGGAAAAGATTTTACAAAATAGGGTTCCCTCCGTCGGCACGAAAAAAGTTTTCGACCTACCCGAAACACAATTTGAACGGCTGAGGGCGGCCATCGCTTTGACGGAGTTTTATGATATGAAAAAAGAGGATGCCGAGATTGCGTATCAACTCACAAAAGATTTAGAGTTTGGCATCGAGGATATTTTCGCATTCTGTTCCGACTTTTTTGAGCACAGTTATGAGGTCGCTAACCGCCACCCTGATGTGGAGGTTAAAAATCTGGCGTTTTTGTGTTTGAAACTGGATAAATGTGTTCGTGAAGGGTTGGAAATTTCCAGAAAGATGGAAGCGGACCGCTTAATTGAGGATTACAGAACTCTTCCGCAAGAGTTTTGGAGAACTATTGCAGACGATACATGTCCTATAGATTTTGAACTTTGTCCTGACTTGCTGTTGGATGTTTTAGATGAGATGAAGTCGGAAGGTGTGTCATTATCGGAGTTGGGTGAGGTGATCGATCTGTTGTCTTGGGGTTGGGAGATAACAGAAGCAATAGAAAAGATTAAAGATCCCGATTGGTTTGAAGATGGCGATGAAGACATAGAAGAAGCTATGCAAGAGGAAGCTTGCTGGGCTTCTGTGGAAGCGACATACACGGACGATTTTTTGGGTATTTCACCAAGCAAGAAACAACGTCACAAAAATGACGATGACGATGAAGCTGTCATTTTTTAATTAAAAGGGAGATATAATTATGGATGATAAAGAGCTTGAAAACCTTGCTCAAGCATTGAATGTTTGGAATTCTTTGTCCAAGACATATATTTTAAACCCTGAAAAAGTAGCCATGTTGACAGAAACACAACAACGGTTGCAAGAGTTGTTGGACGAAGAAGGGTATCACGCCAGCGTTGATATTCGGCCGTGTCCGCTCGGCTTTGGAGATGCAGTTGTATCTTTTGAGGTTGATGAATTAACGGTGCGCAACATAGATAAATTTCTGTTGGCGATGATACATTTGCAAAATTTTGAGATCCACCCTGTGGGTGACGAGAAGATTAGTTTTGCAGCCATCGTGCCCGGCGTGGCACGGGTGTTGTCTTGCGGCGAGGAGAATGGATGATGAACAACAAAACGATGAGTACAAACGCCCGAGAGCCGGATGATTTTGAGAAACGTATTGCGGCGACCAATCTTCTGAACGAAATACGTATCAATGAAGGAATTACGAAGACACTTGACGAGATGTCAGTGGATGAGTTCAGCCAATTGGTTGCGAAAAGCGGCATTGATACAACCGCTTTCGGGATATAAATTTGTTTACAACAACTCTTGTGGCGGGGGTTGTTTGTACTTGGTTTTGGCTGGGGTGATATAACCCCGCGCACTCCCCTTTCAAGGATAGTCGCGGCACGTTGCGGTTGCCGCGACTATTCTTTTTAAGAGCAAAAGAGATGGGTTTCCACTTTATCGCATAGCAAAACCTTTTATAAGCCGTGCTGTCGCTATTTGCAACTAAAAGAAATCACGCTGGCAAAACAAAGGCTCCTGCGAGGGCCGTGCAGGAGCCTCAAGACTATTCAAAATTGAAAAGCGTGCTTGTTTGCGATTGCTTTTGCCCTAAACAAGTGCCCGAGCATAGTTGTCAATTCATTTTCAAAATCTCGTGTATTATCATGATAACCATGTTGAAAATGGGCAAACTCATGCAACAACACTCCGCAAAATTCTGTCAGATCACTCAAGACTGTGCGCTTGATGATAACAGCATTCTCTGATGGGTCATAAACGCCGAGTGTTACGGTGCCATCTGCTCCGACTCGGATGGTTTCTGAAATCTTTATTTCTATATCATATTTATATTGATGTTCTTTTAAGAAACCAACAATTTCCCTGGAGACATTAAAGGTTTGTTTTTCCGTCGGAGTTAAATTTTCGTAAGGCACAAAATGATAAGAAAATGATTCAATATACTCCTTAAACACTGTGCTGAAAGTAGAAACAGAGTCTTCGATCTTATCGTACACGCTATCCGTTACTAAAACCAGTGTCTTTCCGCTTTGCTCTAATATTTCCACCTGCTGGTTACTCATAGTAGCTCTTTGAGATGGTGTCATGAACACGACCGCATCGTTTGCACTTAATGTTTTTGCGGCATAAGTTGCTACGTCAACCCAGTTCGACTCATCGCGATTGGATCCGCTCATAATATGCTGCAAATCATTTACTAATGGCGAAAGAACAGAGTCGGACGTACATTGCCTTAAAATGTTTTTAATGGTATCCGAGTAAGCTGTTCTTCCCACGTTTGATCGCTCTCTGTTCAGTGCTTTTTTAATTTGAACATTAATGTTGGTTATATTATAACTAAACAAAAAGTTCTCTTCAGTTGCGACTTGAACACCGTTTATGTAAATAACGGAAGGCTTATTTGTGCATTGATATACTTCGCCATACTTTGTTTTTTCCAACAATTTGAGGTTGCTATTAAAACAAAGGAACATTGCTTTAGCTTTTTCGATGGCAACATCAGAGATCCCTGTAACCACAAATTCTGTGCCAACAAAAGTTCTATCCAAGGGCTCGTCGAATACGGCGTGCAACGTTTGAATATCAAAACCGGATTTTTGTGCTAACGCTAAAGAAATATGACCATACTTAGAGTTGATTTCAACACCAACACCTTTTCGGTGAAAGACAGCCAGAGCATCTTTTAATCCTACACCAAATTTTCCGATGAGGAATGGGGAAGCTATTTTTTCTTGATTTTCGTTTTGTGTGAAGTGAGAGTATTGGAGGCCTCTTCCAAAATCTCTGATATGCCAGCTTTGTCCAATTTTATAAATTTCTATATCTTTTGTATTGGTCAAAATTTGCTCGTCTATGGCATTGGCGATGATTTCTCTAACCGCATGTTCCGGCTCCCAGTGTTCAAGAACCTGCTCAATATTCAAATCAAAGAGTCTTTCCATATTGCTACCTCCTCGCAGATATGCATATGTTAAATTGATTCCCCAATGAGTGTTATGGTTCTATTATATAACGAACGAAAAACTATTGCAACAGCATTTCGCCCTCCCATTCGCCCTGCCGCACATCGGTCGATGGAATCTGTTGACCATTGCTAACGTTATTTGTGGACAATCGTCCTAGCGGATTCACATCGCCTCTATATACCGAAAATTTTTACCCCCCATTCCCTTAAAACATACAATTTGTTATGCGATTTTGTTTCCGAACACAAGATGTTGTGTTCGGAAAATTTTTTTGAAAAAATGCAAAAAAAACACTTGATTTTACTGGATTTGTATAGTATTATTATTGGGCACGCGTATGAAATGAGGGTGAATTATGCCCATTTTTCACTGCGCGGAGACTGCACGATATGCGATGACGCGGGAGGTTGCGGCAGGTATTGCCGGTTTTTCCGCTGAGTATGTCCGATTTCAAACCGGGCGACAAGAAATACTGTGTTGAGTATCAACGGCGAGGTGCGCACTCCCCAACAGTGCGTGTGCCTACTTGCGAGCCGAAGTGCGCAACATAGGACGCTTGAACCGATTCCGGACGCAGTTAGTCCGGTTTTTAAATGGCCGGGAAAGAAACACCCGGCGGTGTGTACGGTTTTAGCGTCGCCCGCCAACTAAAAATTTAAGGAGGCGTTTTCAAGTGGCAGTCAAAGAAAAAATCCGCATTCGTATCAAAGGTTATGATCATCAGTTGGTTGATCAAGCAGCAGAAAAGATCGTCGAGACCGCTCGCCGCACCGGCGCTCGCGTTTCCGGTCCCATCCCGCTGCCGACCGAAAAAGAGGTCATCACCATCCTTCGTGCTGTTCACAAGTACAAGGATTCCCGCGAGCAGTTCGAAACTCGCACCCACAAGCGTCTGATTGACATTCTCAGACCGTCCAACAAGACCGTTGAGGCTCTGACGGGCCTTGAGCTCCCCGCCGGTGTAGAGATCGAAATCAAACTGTAATCTACGGTTTGTAAGATTTCTCGAAAGCGAGGTCATGTTGGCTCAAAGTACCTTCCACTGACATCGGGAACTCCTTCGGGAAAGCCGCGATACAGTATATATAAAGGTATAGAGAGTCAACCAATAACCAATGGAGGTATAAAACCATGCAAAAAGCTATCATCGGCAAGAAGATGGGCATGACCCAGATCTTC
>JAZRQN010000068.1:0-18354 GCA_045649855.1 Acutalibacteraceae bacterium
CAACATTATCATAATACCCACAAAAGCAATGTACGCCGTTTTTAAGTATGGCTGAACTTCACTCAAAGCAAGGAGCGTTACCGCTCTGATAACACCATCCGCTTTTTGGCCGAAGAAAGGCAAAAACAGCAACAAAGCCATACCACAGTCAAGCAGACCAAAAATCAAGTCTCGAATCGTTCGTTCTTTTGCCTTGTGGTCTTTTTCTGCAATAGCAAGAATTTCCTCGCCGGACAACAGTTCATCCAAGGACACAGAGAAAAACTTCGATATCGCCTTCAAAGACTCTATGTTCGGAAACCCACGTCCTGACTCCCACTTTGAAACGGCGGTTCGGGAAATATAGAGATACTCCGCAAGTTCCTCTTGGGTAAGTTCTTTTTGCTTTCGAAGTTCCTGCAATTTTTCATTGAATTTCATAATAACACTCTCTTGCTTATTCATATTTATCAAATAGATTGTATCATATAATTATGAAATTTTCCACTTTTACAGTGAAACTATTGTTGGAAAATGAAATTGTTATTTTGCGTTAAAAATCTAAAAAGCCTTATAACACATATTTAGGGTTTCTTTAGTGGCAGGGACAGTAGGATGTTGAACTGACTTTGCGTTATCAATTCTACTTTCGTTAATGCGTGCAACGCAAAGTCTTGCGAAAACCTCGCCAAGCGAGGTTTTCAGGTCCTGCATCCGTTTACCAAGTGAAAACAAAAGAACCACCCGATTGGGTGGTTCTTTTGTTTTGGCAGGGGCAGTAGGATTTGAACCCAACAGGCACGTGGGTTTGCGTTTCAGCGTGTGCCTATATGGAGTGTTAACACGCAACCCCTATGAAAACGCCACGGGCGTTTTCAGCGTACCTGGTCTCTACCGTCTACTCCATCAAAAAGAAAACACCACCCGATTGGGTGGTGTTTTCTTTTTGGCAGGGGCAGTAGGATTTGAACCCACGGCACGCGGTTTTGGAGACCGCTGCTCTACCAACTGAGCTATACCCCTATATATGTTTCGGCGTTCCGTCCTGCGGCACCGTTGTTCACTGGTGGGCCTTCAGGGACTCGAACCCGGGACCAACCGGTTATGAGCCGGGGGCTCTAACCAACTGAGCTAAAGGCCCATATTGCGTCCCCGTGTTTTAGGAACTCCTATATTCTATCACAAAACCTGCGATTGTCAAGACTTTTCTTGTAAAATTCCCCTTTCTTTTGTACATTCTTTATTACTTTATTGTAAAAAAGACTTGAAAATTTATTTCAGCGGTGGTATACTCATTTAAACGCGTTGAAAAAGAGAGTAAGTGTTCCAAAACTTTTCCAGAGAAAACCGTCGTTGGCTGTAAGCGGTTAAAGCAAAAGAACACCGAAGTTCACTTTGGAGCGGCGGGCTGAACGACATTTCGTCTTCTAGGTCTTGACGGCTGACACCGTTATCGGTCACAAAAGTGTTTGCTTTTGCAAAAATCAGGGTGGTACCGCGGAGTTTACGTCTTCGTCCCTTTATGTGGACGAGGGCTTTTTTTATTTCTGTAAATCACCGAAAGGAAGGTTCAATATGAAAGAAAAACTGGAAGCGTTGCGTGCTGAGGCACTCGACCTTTTGTCGCACGCTGAAACCCCCAAGGAACTGGAAGATTTCCGTGTGCGCTATATGGGTAAAAAGAGTGCGCTCACCGAAATCATGCGCGGTATGGGTGCTCTCCCTGCCGAAGAGCGTCCGATTATGGGTCAGTTGGTCAACGAAGTTCGCAAAGAACTGGAAACCGCTCTGGCCGACAAAACCGAGGCGTTACAAAACGCATTACAAGCACAAAAACTCAAGGATGAAAAGCTGGACATCACCATGCCCGGCAAGACCCCCTCTGCAGGCGGTTTGCATCCTTTGAACGTTGTGCTCAACGATATGATCGACATTTTCCAGTCGATGGGGTTTGACGTTGTAGACGGTCCTGAAGTGGAAACCGATCACTACAACTTTGAAGCGCTCAACGTGCCGCAGGATCACCCTGCACGCGATATGCAGGATACCTTCTATCTGGCTGAAAACCTGTTGCTTCGCACACAGACTTCCGCCGCGCAGATTCGTACGATGGAACAGCGCAAACCGCCCATCCGTATCATCTGCCCCGGTCGCGTATTCCGCGCCGATGAAGTGGATGCGACCCACTCCCCTGTTTTCCATCAGATCGAAGGTCTGGTCGTTGACAAAGGCATCACCATGTGCGATCTCAAAGGCGTTCTGGAACAGTTTGCACACGAGATCTACGGTCCTGACACCAAAGTGAAATTCCGTCCTTCCTTCTTCCCATTCACCGAACCGAGCGTTGAGGTTGACGTTTCTTGCTCCGAGTGTGGCGGTAAGGGTTGCCGTGTTTGCAAAGGCAGCGGCTGGATTGAAATTCTCGGCGCCGGCATGGTGCATCCCCGTGTTCTGAAGAGCTGTGGTATCGATCCCGAAGAATACACCGGCTTTGCGTTTGGTATCGGTCTCGACCGTTTGACTACCACCCGTTACAAAATCAGCGATATCCGCCTGTTGTTTGAAAACGATCAGCGTTTCCTGCAACAGTTCGATAAATAAGGAGGTACGTAAATATGTTGATTTCTTTAAACTGGCTTAAATCCTACGTCGATATTGACGTACCTGTTGCCGAACTGTGCGACCGTATGGTTATGAGCGGCTTTGAAGTAGAAAGCATCACCGATCTGTCCGAGACTATGCGCAACGTAGTGGTCGGTCGTATCGTGAAACTGGAAAAACACCCCGACGCCGACAAACTGCAAATCTGTCAGATCGATATCGGCACTGACGAACCCGTACAAATCGTAACGGGCGCTGACAATGTATTCGAAGGCGCATACGTGCCTGCTTGTTTGCACGATTCTTTGCTTCCTAACGGTATGCACATCAAAAAAGGCAAGCTGCGCGGCGTGCCGTCCAACGGTATGCTGTGTTCGGGCGAAGAACTGTGCATCAAAGATAGCGATTATCCCGGTGCTGAAGTGTACGGCATCCTCATTATGGATGACAAATATCCCGTTGGCACCGATATGCGCGAAGTTCTGCACTTGAACGACATTATTATCGACTTCAAAATCACTGCTAACCGCCCTGATTGCCAGAGCGTACTTGGCGTTGCACGCGAAATCGCCGTGGTGCTTGGCAAGCCTTACAAAGCACCTGTTCCGTCCTACAAAACCGTCGGCGGCGACATTCACGATGAAATCAAAGTGGCGGTTCACGACTTTGATCTGTGCCCCCGTTATATGGGCAGAGTGGTCAAAAACCTGCGCATCGCCCCTTCTCCCGACTGGATGAAACAGGCGTTGAAAGCCGCCGGCATGCGTCCCATCAACAACATTGTGGATATCACCAACTTCGTGATGCTCGAAACCGGTCAGCCGATGCACGCATTTGATATGCGCCATGTGGCCGGTCAAGAGATCAACGTGCGCCGTGCCGCAAAAGGTGAAACCATCACCACTTTGGACGGCAAACCGCACGAGTTGACCGAAGATATGCTGGTAATCGCCGACAGAGACAACCCCTCCTGCATTGCAGGTATCATGGGCGGCGAATACAGCGAAATCCAAGATGATACCACCGCTTTGTTCTTCGAAAGCGCCAAATTCCGCCGCGACAGCGTTCGTCGTACTTCCCGTGCGCTCGGTATTCGCACCGAGTCCAGCGGCCGTTTCGAGCGTGGTCTGGACATTATGGGCGTGGAATTCGCAATGGAACGCGCACTGCAACTCATTGATGAACTGGACGCAGGCGACATCATCGACGGCGTGATCGATCTGCACGATGGTCTGCCCACTCCGCGCACCATCACAGTAGATGCACAGAGCATCAACGATCTGCTCGGTGTAGAGATTCCCTTCGCCACAATGGTGAACATTCTCAACAGTCTGCTGATCGAAACAGAAATGTCCGCAGACAACAAACTCACCTGTAAGATTCCCTCTTTCCGTGACGACATCGAAGGTCGTGCGGATCTCGCAGAAGAGGTCATGCGCATTTACGGTTATGATCACATCATCGGCACGCCTATGCGCGGTGCTGTTGTACGTGGCAGAAAGTTGCCCGAACGTGTGAAAACCGATAAAATCAAAAAAATGCTCACCGCCGCAGGTATGTATGAAATCGCAACCTATTCTTTCATCAGTGGCAAAGCGGTGGACACCCTCAATCTGGCGGCTGACGATGCGCGCCGCAATGCAGTAACCCTCCTCAATCCTCTTGGCGAGGAATACTCCACCATGCGCACCCAATTGCTGACCAGTATGCTTACCGTACTGTCCACCAACTACAATCGAAAAATCACCGACGCGCGTTTCTTTGAAGCCAGCAAAGTATTTAAAGCAAAATCTCTGCCCGTAGCCGAACAGCCCGATGAAGTACCCACCCTGTCGATCGGTATGTACGGTGCTAACGAAGACTTCTTCACTCTGAAAGGCATCATCGAAACCTTGGTCGCCGCATTCGGCGCAATTGCGCAGTATACCGTTTCGAGCGAGCCGTTCCTGCATCCCGGCAGACAGGCAAATGCCGTTGTCGGCGACGAAGTGCTCGCCACCTTCGGTGAGGTTCATCCTGACGTTGCTGCCAAATACGACATCGACGCTCGCGTATATGTCGCTGAGGTGCGTTTGGATGCGTTGTTCGCACTGGAGAAAGAGCTGGTTATCTACAAACCACTCCCCCGTTTCCCTGCCGTAGAACGCGATTTGGCGTTGCTGTGTGATGCTGATCTGCCGGTTGCGGAAATTGAAGCGGTCATTCGCAAAGCAGGCGGCAAACTGCTCGAGAACGTCCAGTTATTTGACGTATATCAGGGTTCTCAGATTGAAGCCGGCAAGAAGAGTGTTGCGTTCAGTCTTGCGTTCCGTTCGAGCGAGGGTACTCTCACTGATGAGCAGATTGAACCCGCTTTCAAGAAAATTTTCCGCGATTTGAACGAAAAAGGCTGTATTCTTCGTTCATAACCGCTTGCATTCCGACATAAAATATGTTAGACTAGTATATATTCATGTTCAAACAAGGAGGGATCTCCCTATGTTAGACAAAACTATGACCTTTTCGCTTGGCGATAACAAAGAGTTGGAAATGAAAGCCGTGTTGACCACGGTGTATGATGCTCTGCGTGAAAAAGGCTATAACCCCATCAATCAGATCGTTGGTTATCTTCTGTCGGAAGATCCCACCTACATCACCACGCACAACAATGCCCGTTCGCTCATCCGCAAGGTTGACCGCGACGAATTGATGCGCGAACTGGTGCGTTCTTATTTGAACAACTGAGTTTTGCAAGGAGGATTGTAAACACATGGCGGAAGAAAAATCCAAGTTTTTGATGTACAAAGGCCACCCGCTGGTTCGTTCCGGCAACACGCTGTACTACGGCAGTTTGGCTGATAAATGCGTTGTTATGATGCAGATCCTCACCACCAAACAGGTCGGTGATATGACCATCGCTGATAAAATCCAGTTACAGTTGTTGTCCACCGATGAAGAACTGCGTATGAAAGATCGTATTCTGAAAAAGAGCGAGAAAAACGGTCTTTACAATGCAATGGACGTTGGCAGCGTTTGGCTCGAGCGTGCGTTAAACGAAAAATAACTTAAACTGCAAAACACGGCGGTATGCGCATTACGCATACCGCCGTGTTTTTCTTTGTAACAGAAAAGCGGAGAACGAAATTTTCCGTTCTCCGCTACTCTCTTATTCTTCGATAGCCACTTCAGTGTCGATGATGTCTTCTTCCGAAAGAACATCTTCCTCTTCTTCATCATCACAGCAGTCAAAAGACATACAGGTACATTCGGCATCTTTTTCTGCCAGCGCACGCTTTTTACGCGCTTTGGCACGAAGCAACAGAATCGCCACCGTCGCGAGAGAAGCCGCAACCGCCACTGCAATCACGATCAGCCAAGGCGTAGCATTTTTGTTTTTCATCAGGAGCACCTCCGATAAACATAGATACTGTTTTATCCTATGCGAGTATTATAACGCATTTATCCGAAAATGTCAATTTTCAGCAGAAATTTCCATTTCGGTTTCAGTCTGTTCGCCATCCATAAGCTTCTTGAACTCATCGCCGTCCATTTTCTCATGTTCCAACAGGTATTCAGCAACCGCTTTGAGTTTATCCATATTCTCAGACAATTTCTCTTCCGCCTGCTTATAAGCGTCCGTAATGATCTTCTCAATCTCGTTATCAATACGAGCGGCAATCTCTTCGGAATAGTTGCGCGTTCTGCCAAAATCACGGCCAAGGAAGATTTCATCCGAATCAGAAGAACCAAACATAATCGGGCCGAGCGTATCGCTCATACCGTATTTGGTAACCATACTGCGAGCAGTATCGGTCGCACGTTCAATATCGTTAGAAGCACCCGTCGAAATGTCGCTGAGGGTCAGCGCTTCCGCCACACGTCCGCCAAGCAACACCTGCAGATCTTCCAGCATCTCTTTCTTGGAACGGTAAGAACGATCGTGTTCGGGCAAGCTCATCGTAAAGCCACCTGCCATACCGCGCGGAATGATCGAAATCTGGTGAACGGGATCCTGCGTGGGACAGAAATAGGTAACAACCGCATGACCTGCTTCATGATAAGCGGTCAGTTTGCGCTCTGCATCCGTCTGCTTATGACTGCGTTTTTCGGTACCTACCACCACTTTCACAGTGGCTTCTCCGATTTCTTCCATCGTAATCGCATGTAACGATTTACGCGCCGCCAACAGTGCGGCTTCGTTGAGCAGATTTTCCAGATCCGCACCCGTAAAACCTGCAGTGGATTTTGCAACGGTAGACAGTTCGACATCGGGAGCGAGCGGTTTCCCTTTCGCGTGTACCTTGAGGATTTCCTCACGACCTTTTACGTCGGGATAATTGACAACCACCTGACGGTCAAAACGACCCGGGCGCAACAAAGCGCGATCCAAAACGTCGGGGCGGTTGGTCGCCGCAATAATGATAATGCCTTGATTTTCTCCAAAGCCATCCATCTCCACCAGCAACTGGTTGAGGGTCTGTTCGCGCTCGTCGTGGCCGCCGCCAAGGCCCGTGCCTCTCTGTCTGCCGACAGCATCGATTTCGTCGATAAAGATGATACACGGTGCGTTTTTCTTCGCTTGTTCAAACAAATCACGCACACGGGAAGCGCCCACGCCAACATACATTTCCACGAAATCAGAGCCGGACATAGAGAAGAACGGAACGCCTGCCTCCCCTGCTACTGCACGGGCCAGCAAGGTTTTACCGGTACCGGGAGGGCCCACCAACAAAACGCCCTTGGGCACTCTGGCGCCCAAATCCTGAAACTTCTTGGGAGCTTTCAAAAACTCGACCATCTCGCTGAGTTCTTCTTTCTCCTCATCGGCACCTGCCACATCATCAAACGTGGTATGGCGACGATCTTCCGCCGAGTTCTTCATACGCATCTTGCCAAAACCGAGCATTTTGGAACCATCCATACCGGACAGCGAACGGCGCATCATAAACCACATGATCACAAAGAACACAATGATCAAAATGGTCGGCAGTAAGCTGACGATCCAAGGCGTTTCTTTGATCGGCTTGTAATCGTATTTGACGTTATTATCGGGGTTATCATCCATATTCGCTTCGTCCACCAGTGTTTGCACCTGATCGACGAACAGGCTGACATTCGGGACGGTATAGGTCAAAACATCCTGATCGTCCGTTTTACCGTCTTGATTAACGTCTTTTCTGACATCTTCACGTAACAGAAGGTTCAACGTACCTTCACCAAGGTCCAAGCTGAACTCCTCCACCTGATTTTGTTCAAAATACGCGATATATTCAGAATACTGCTTATCGCCATTTTTTGCACCGCCTGCGCCGCCTAACAGCGCCCACAGCAACACAAAAAACACCAGCGGTATCACGATCATCGCGATAATACTGAGGGCGGATCTTCCGCCGTTCTTCTTAGGTTCCACGGTCATAGCTCCTTTTGTTGTTCCACTCGGAACGTGTAATCATTTTTCGTAAACTTCTCGTTTTAGTGCACCGATATACGGCAAGTTGCGGTAGTATTCCGCATAATCCAATCCATAACCGACGATGAACTTATCATCCACTTGAGCACCGATATAATCTGCATAAACTTCCGCTTTACGACGTTCGGGTTTATCCAACAACGTACACAGGCGGATGCTGGCAGGATTTCGAGCAGCAAGTGTTTTCAGCAGGAAAGACAGTGTATTGCCGGAGTCGAGAATATCTTCAACCACCAACAGATCTTTCCCTTCCAAGGATTGATCCAAATCCTTGAGAATACGCACTTCGCCCGAACTCTTGGTATCGCTTCCATAACTGGAAACGGACAAAAAGTCAATCTTGCACGGTATGGTGATCTTACGCATCAGATCCGCCATAAAAATCAACGAACCTTTCAGCACGCTCACCAGCAACAAGTTTTTATCTTTATAATCCTCATTGATCTGTGCGGCGATACGGCTGGTTATCTCCGCAAGTTGTTCTTCCGTAAACAGGATTTCCTCAACATCATTATGCATACTCACAGCTTTTTTCCTCCTTTATGTTTTCCGTCGGACAGAGTAATAATACGCGTTTGGTCTGTGCATCCAATCGCACACGCTCATCGCAAGAAAATCCTGCAATCAAAGCGATGCCGCATTGATCGCACACAATCGGCACTTTTGCACGTTCTAAAACCGGTACATGCTGTTCGTTAAAATATTTTTTCAAACTTTTCCCAACGCCTCCGACCGGATGAAACGCATCGCCTGCTTTACGCTGACGAACCACCGTATCGGATGACAGTTTATCATAATCACATGTATATTTTAAGACATTTTTGTAAACTTTTTCGATAGCATCATATTCCGATTTCGACAGACATCTCACCGTGTAGGAACGTCCTACGATTTCTACGGTTCGCCCTACTTCCAACAGCATCTCAAAATACGGCGTTTCCATAGGTTGCACGCCGCATTGCAACGCGATATCCCGCGCATCCACCGTTACCGTAACGTCGCCCGGTATCTGCACCGCACCGCCTTTTCCCAACAATGCCTGCTCTGCCAAAAGAACGTGCTTTTCCGCAGGATCGGCGCCTTTTGACTCCATCAACTGTTTCAACGCACGGCGTCTGATCGGCGGCGGTGCATCCAAAAAGGCATCCCGTTCGTATCGATCTTCACCGCACTGCGCCTCATTCAGCAATCGCCTTGCCGCATCATCCATAAACGAATCGTCTTCACGCAGTTGCGCCGTCATACGCGTACAAGCATCCACCACACGCGGATTGATTGCTTTTAAGTGCGGAATCACTTCACAGCGGATACGATTTCGGCTGTACGCAATATCCGTATTGGTACTGTCGGTTACAAACGCAATCTGCTGATCCGCACAATATTGTTCAACGTCTTCCCTGCTGCAAGACAAAATCGGACGGATAATGTTGCCGTTTTGCGCGTTGATGCCGCACAAGCCGTGCAATCCGCTCCCTCTGGTCAGATGCAGCAGAACTGTTTCCAACTGATCGTCTGCGGTATGTGCCGTAGCAATATACCGAAACCCATATTGCAGACGCAACTGTTCAAAAAAAGCATAGCGCACGCGGCGGCCCGCTTGTTCAACGGTTTCACCCGGCAACATATTTTCCATCAGACGAATCCGCAACGTTTCCTGCTGAATTCCAAGCGTTTCACATTGACGAGCCACAAATTCCGCATCGCGGTCCGCTTCACTGTCGCGCAGGCCGTGGTGTACGTGTGCAACCATCAACCGAAACGGCAATACGCGGCGCACCGCTTGCAGTGCATACAACAACGCCATCGAATCCGCGCCGCCCGATACAGCAGCAATCACGCCGTCGTTCTCATTAAGCGACAAGGTTCGCAAAAACCGCTCGGTGGTGGCTTGAAGCAAACATTCCTGCATACCGTTATCCATCCTGACGATTCTCAACAGCAAGGAACTGGGTGAATTCGCCCTGCCATGCAAGCGGAACGGTACCAAGTTCACCGTGGCGGTTTTTCGCCACAATGATTTCGGACGTATTCTGGGAGACCGCAGACGGATCTTCCTGCTGATTGCTGTAGTAGCCCTCACGATAGATGAACAACACCTGGTCGGCATCCTGTTCGATAGAACCGGATTCGCGCAGGTCGGAAAGTCCGGGTTTATGACTGCCGCCCTGTTTTTCGGGAGCACGGGACAACTGTGCCGCAACCATAATCGGCACATCCAGTTCTTTCGCCATAATCTTCAGACTTCTGGTGATCTCACTGACTTCCTGTGCACGATTGTCCGTCTTTTTCGCACTGTGCATCAACTGCAAATAGTCGACCACCACGAAACCAAGATTTTTCAAACGGCGCAACCGCGCTTTCATCTCGGGAACGGTAATGTCTGCAGTATCATCCAGATACATCGGCGCTTTACACAGTGCGCTGGATGCAGTGGCAATACGCGTCCATTCATCCGCAGACAACACACCGGTACGCAGGTTCTTACTGGGAACGCGTGCTTCAGAAGACAACAAACGGTTGACCATCTGTTCACGGGACATTTCCAAGTTAAACACGGCTACCGTGCGGTTTTGCAGCACCGCAACATTTCGTGCAATATTCATAATAAAACTGGTTTTACCCATACCGGGACGCGCACCGACAATGATCAAGTCGGAACGGTTCAAACCCGTGGTTACGGCATCCAACGTAGAAATACCGCTGGGAATACCCACGTATTTACCGCGCTCACTGGAGTTGAGTTTCGTATACATCTCATAGTTGCTGGCGATAACCTCACTGATATGCACCAGACCGCCCGTTTGTTTTCCCTGGCGGATGGCGTAAATCTTTTGCTCGGCAGATTCCAGCAAATCATCCGCTTGTGCGGTCGGATCCATTGCATCGCTGATAATTTCACGGGACGCAACGATCAACTGACGTGTATCAAACTTTTCACGCACGATTTTGATATAGTTGGGCAGGTTCGGGATAAAAGGAACCGTTTGCGCCAACTTCAGCAAGTACGCTTTTCCCTCTTCACCGGCAAAGAAGCCTTGTGATTTGAGCGATTCCAACACCGTAACGAAGTCGATGGTGCGGTTTTCGTTCATCTTTTCGCTCATCACGCGATAGATAGACTGATGCTCGGGCAGGTAAAAATGCTCTACACGCAACGATTCCATTACCTGGTTGATACTTTGCGGCTCCACTAAAATCGCGCCCAAAACCGCTTGTTCGGCTTCTAAACTATACGGCAATCCCAAGCCGTCCCCGATATGTAAAGTTTCTTCGGCCATACTAACGACCTCCCTTTGATTTACTCCGCAACGCTCACCGTAATTTTCGCGGTAACTCCTTGATGCAGTTTGATCTCTACTTCGTAATCACCAAACGCTTTGATGTCATTCATTACGATCTTGCGTTTATCCAATTCTAAACCAAACTTCTTGTTGACTTCTTCTGCGATTTCCTTACTGGTAACCGAACCAAACAATTTGCCGCTTTGACCGGCTTTTGCGTGGATGGTCAAGCCCTTGCCCTGCAACTGCTTTTTCGCGTCTTCCGCTTTTTGTTTCAACTGTGCAGCATGGAATTTCACCGATTCCTCTTTGTTACGAAATTCGTTCATTGCCTGCGCATCCGCTTCGATTGCCAGGTTGCGCGGAAACAGGAAATTACGAGCATATCCGTCCGAAACGTTCACCAATTCGCCCGCTTTACCCTGTCCTTTTACGTCTTGTTTCAAAATAACTTTCATGAGTATTCATCCTCTCAATATAATCGTTTTATTGTTGCGTATTTTTCAAATACTCGTCAATAGCTGTTTTCAGTTGTGCAATCGCAGTCTCCGTATCTACCGAGCGCAAGAATGCACCTGCCATAGTCAGATGACCGCCACCGTTTAGCGCTTCCATAATCAGTTGAACATTCACATCACCCAAAGAACGTGCAGAAACATTCACACCTTGATTGCTTTCCAGCAATACAAACGAAGCGCGTATGCCCTGTATGGTCAGCAGTTCGTTTGCCGCCTGACTTGCGGCAATTCTGCTGTCGCTGTCATCCCCTACGTCTTTCGAGATCGCCATATCGCGATACACAAATGCGCAGGAAACCAGCTCCATCTTTTTGCGGTACAATTCCATACCGGCCGCAAAAAGACTTTGCACCTTGACCGTATCCGCACCCACTCTTCTCAAATATGCCGCCGCCTCAAAGGTTCTGGCACCTGCTTTGAGCACAAAATTGCGAGTATCCAGAATAATACCGGCGAGCAACACTTCCGCTTCCGCTTTACCGAGAGCAGGTTCGCCCATATACTGCGCCAGTTCCGCCACCATTTCCGAAGCGGATGATGCAGAAGGTTCATGATAGAACAAGACAGCGTCCTCGATACCGTTCACCATACGACGGTGATGATCCACCACTGCCACAACTTTTGCTTTTTGTAACACACGCGGTGCATCCACACGTTCGGGATGATGGGTATCGGTAACGATCACCAAAGTGTTTTCATCTACCAGTTGTTCGGCATCAGCAGGATTCAAGAACAACGTGTCATCTATTTTGCGCAGATAGTTGACCATTTCGCTTGCCAACGTTTTTTCTTCATCCAGCACTACGTATGCGACCTTACCGCGTTTGCGTGCGAGCATCGCCAACGCCGCACCAGAACCGATACTGTCCATATCCGAAAAAGCGTGTCCCATCACCAGCACTTCACTGCTGTTTTGAATCAGCTTATTCATAGCAGACGCCACCATACGGGTACGCACCTTCGTGCGGCGTTCCACACCTTTGGATATACCACCGTAAAAGTCGAAACCGTTTTTGGTTTTCACCGCCGCCTGATCGCCACCGCGACCAAGCGCCATTTCTAACGCCTGTGCCGCTCGCGTCGCTGCAGCAGCCATCGTTTCACCCTGTCCGACACCGATGGACAACGTGATATGGCTATGTACGCCGCAAGGCATTCCGCGAACGGAATCCAGTATTCGGAACCGCTCCTGTATCATAGCATCTAAATGGCGTTTTTCTGTCATGATCAAGAAACGGTCGCTATCATACTTTTGTAAAACCGCCGTATCTTTTCCCAGCCAATTTTCCAAAAGCACTTCCACTTCACCTGCTAACTGCATACGTTCGCGATCGCGAACGGTCGTGGAAAGTTCTTCCAAATTATCAATGAACACAGATAACACGACGGGACGGCTTGCGACGTATTCTTCCGCAATCTGTTTGAGTCGTGTGTTATCCGCGAAATACAGCAAAACAGCGTGTTCGGCATCTTGGCTTTCCGCCGCACTGACGTACACGTTATACTTTTTACCGGCATAATCCGCGTCCAAAGCCTTCTTCTTGTAAATCTCATCAACGGTATACCCATCGATCAGTTGAGTCAGACTTACACCGTATATATCGTTGCCTTGCAACACCTGTTCACGAAAAGCGGTATTATACCAAACAATCGCGCCGTCAGCGTTCGCTGCCACCGTCGGCAACGGAAACCGCTCCAACGCCTGACGGTTTTCACCATTCAGGCGAGCGGCAATCTTGGTGAGATATCGTTTGAAAACGAATTGAGCGCGCAGAGTAAATACGACGATCAGCACCAGCGCCAACACCGTCAGCGCCACGCCGAGATAAAACAGCCAACCTGCCACAAAATAAGCACATACCGTAAACAGCGCCAAAATACCTAACAGACAGTAAGACAGCGTATTAGCATATATGCGATTTCGTTTCATTCAACATCCCTCCTTACTGAAAATTCAAATTCAACTTAAACATCCATAATGATAGGCAGTATCATCGGACTGCGTTTGGTTTTGCGGAAAATCATGTGGGATAATTCATCACGCACACGAGCTTTCATGGTATTCCAATCCACCGTTCGGCGATTCAAACACTCTTCCAGCACACGCCGCGCAACCTCTCTGGCTTCATCCATCAGTTCTTCCGATTCGCGAACATACACAAAGCCTCTGGAAACAACGTCAGGTCCTGCCACTACATAACCGTTTTGCGCATCGATGGATGCTACCACAATAATGATACCGTCTTCCGCCAAGTGTTTGCGGTCGCGCAATACAATACTGCCGACATCACCGACACCAAGACCATCCACCAGCACGCGACCGGCAGGAACGGTGGCGGTAACCTGCATCTTTTCGGGGGTAAGTTCCACCACTTTGCCGATTTCGGTTACCAATACGTTGTCGGGAGACATCCCCATCTTCTTGGCGAGATCCGCGTGCTTTTGCAAATGCTTTTGCTCACCGTGCACAGGGATAAAATACTGCGGTTTGGTGAGGCCTTGCATAATCTTCAATTCTTCCTGACAAGCATGGCCGGAGACGTGCACGTCATACATACGCTCGTATACCACATCACAACCGCGTTTCATCAATTCGTCGATAACCTTGCCTACCATCTTCTCGTTACCGGGAATGGGGGTTGCGGAAATAATGATATAATCCTCCGGACCAACTTCCACGCGACGATGATCAGAGAACGCCATACGGCTGAGCGCCGACATCGGTTCACCCTGACTGCCCGTAGTGATCAACGTCATCTGATCTTTCGGATAGCGATCGATCATCTCAATATCAATGAGCAATCCCTGCGGAATATGCAAATAACCAAGTTCGTTTGCAATATTGACAAAGTTGATCATACTGCGACCGGACACCGCCACCTTACGACCGTCCTGATGAGAAGCATCCATAATCTGTTGAATGCGGTTGAGGTTGGACGAGAAGGTCGCAACGATAATACGTTTGCCGTGCGCGTTTTTGAACAGCTTGGCAAAACTGTCCCCCACCACGCGTTCACTGGGCGTAAAACCGGGACGCTCCGCGTTGGTAGAATCTGCAAGCAATGCCAAAACGCCTTCTTTTCCCAACTGACCAAAGCGCGCAAGATCGATCATCGGACCGCTCGCCGGCGTGCAATCAATTTTAAAGTCGCCAGTATGCACCACATACCCGATCGGCGTTTTGATAGCCAGCGCCACCGCATCCGGAATAGAGTGATTGACAGGCACCAATTCCACCGACGCGTCGCCGAAATCAATGGTAGAACCGGGGTTGACCACTTTAATATCCGCGTGTACATTGCGCTCTTTGAGTTTAGATTCGATGAGCGCTGCGGTCAATCGGGTCGCATATACAGGCAATTTGAACTGCGAAAGCAGATACGGCAAAGCACCGATATGATCCTCATGACCGTGCGTGATAATGACGCCTTGAATACGGTCTTTGTTCTTTTCCACATACGAAAAATCGGGCAGAACGATATCAACGCCCAGCATATCATCATCCGGGAACGACATACCGCAATCAATCAAGAACGCCGCGTTGCCATATTCAAACAACGTAATATTCTTGCCGATCTCATTCAAACCACCCAAGAAGGTCAGTTTCGCAGGTAACAACGGTTTCTGCGGTGCAGGTTTCTTGTAACCTTTGCGATTGGAAGCGCCTTTTTGATTTTTAGTTGCATTCTTTTTGGGCTTTTGCGCGTTGCCTTTATACTTTGTTTTCTCTTTGTTCATTTCAACACTGCCGCGCTGTGCCGTTTCTTTATTCGCTTTTACTTTTTGCTGCCTTTGAGGCGTGCGTTTTTTCTGTTTTTGTTTCCCGTTCAACTGTTCAACGGGTCGCTTTTCGATTGTTGACACAATGTTCCTCCGTTTCTGAATACATAGGCAAAATTGCCTGTGATACGAACAGCGAAAGGGCGGTTCCTGTTTTCGTATCAAATTGTGAATATGCGTATATTTTTCAAGCAGAACACATCCGCTTAACTATGTCAAAAATCAGGATATACTTTAACTTATATATAATACTCTTATTATAGTAAAATGTCAAGTTGAGAGTTCTTTTTTGAGTTTGGACAATTTTTTTCATTTCACACTTGTATATCTAAAAAAATCTGTTAAAATTGGTGTATGGATCCGAGTACGATCAGCGGAGGATATATATGAAACAGATTGAATTATTTACCGACGGCGCTTGTTCCGGCAACCCCGGCCCCGGCGGTTGGGGGGCTATTTTGCGCTATCGAGGCGTTGAAAAAGAATTATCAGGCGGTGAAGCAGAAACCACCAACAACCGTATGGAACTCACTGCGGTGATCAAAGGGTTATCCGCTTTAAAAGAACCGTGCGCCGTTACCCTCACCAGCGACTCAAAATACGTTCTGGATGCTTTGCTCAAAGGTTGGGTGTACAACTGGAAACAAAACGGTTGGAAAAAAGCAGATAAAAAGCCTGCACTTAACGTTGATTTGTGGGAACAACTGCTCGCGTTGCTCGAAATTCACACTGTGGAATTCAACTGGGTACACGGACACCAAGGGCATCCCGAAAACGAGCGTTGCGATGCTTTAGCAGTCGCCGCATATCAGCAATTCCTCTCGAAATAAACTGTAAAGTTCAACTTCTTTACATTCGATTTTCCGCATCACTATTGACTTTTCCGCAAATTATGCTATACTGATATTAATCTTCAGGGCGGGGTGCAATTCCCCACCGGCGGTACAGTCCGCGAACGCTTGCAAGAGCGCCGATCCGGTGAAATTCCGGAACCGACGGTTATAGTCCGGATGGAAGAAGACCATATTGGTGTATTGAGATACCTTACGGTCTTTGCCCGTAAGGTATTTTATTTTTTGGAGGGTTTCCCATGCATGAACGCAGTTGGCGGTTACGCCGCCTGACCGCTATGGCAATGCTCACGGCGTTGTCCTATATCGCGGTCGCTTTGATTCGTATTCCCGTTGTGATGTTTTTGAGCTATGAACCCAAAGACGTGTTGCTGGCCATTGGCGGATTTTTATTTGGTCCCATCCCGGGGATGGTGATGTGTATCGCCGTATCGTTGGTGGAAATGGTTACCATCAGTTCCACAGGTCCGATCGGTATGGTGATGAACTGTCTGTCTTCCTGCCTGTTTGTGGGTACTGCGGCGTTTATTTACAATCGTAAAAAAACGTTACCCCGTGCCATCATGGGACTGGTCATCGGTGCGCTTTTGATGACCGGCGGCATGCTGATTTGGAACTATCTTATCACTCCTTTGTATATGCACACCCCGCGAGCTGCAGTGGCAGAAATGCTGTTGCCTGTGTTCTTGCCTTTTAATCTGCTCAAAGGCGGTCTAAACGCCGCTTTCACGATGTTGTTGTACAAGAGTGCCGCATCCACTCTTCGCGCCGCCAAGCTGTTGCCACGCGAAGAAAAAAACACTCCCATCAGCCGTCGACTCCCCGTTACGGCGATTGCTTTAATGATCATTACAGCGCTCATATTGGCATTACTTACCTGGCGCGGTATTCTGTAAATTTTATATTGACAAACATCGACACGTTTGTTATACTGTTGTCCGAATTGAATAACCCTTATCAAGAGTGGCGGAGGGACAGGCCCTGTGAAGCCCGGCAACCTGCGAACAGCAAGGTGCTACATCCTGCGGTTTTGACCGACAGATGAGGTTTTTGGATACTCACCGCTCGGTCGCCGAGCGGTTTTTCTTTTTATCGTGTTAATTTTAGGAGGTTAATGATATGGCAAGACACTTTTTTACATCCGAATCCGTAACCGAAGGACATCCCGATAAAGTTTGCGATCAGATTTCCGATGCAGTACTGGATGCAATCTTGGCGCAGGACCCCAATGCTCACGTAGCGTGCGAAACCTGTGCTACCACCGGCATGGTGATGGTTATGGGTGAGATTACCACTGCCGCAAAGGTGGATATTCCTGCAACCGTGCGTCGCGTGGCTCTGGACATCGGATACGACGGCAGAGACGGAAACTTTGACGGCAACACCTGTGAAGTCATCGTCAAATTGGACGAGCAGTCCCCCGACATCGCGATGGGCGTGAACGATGCACTCGAAGGTCGCGGCGGCGAAAAAGCCGACCCGTACGATCAGATTGGTGCAGGCGATCAGGGCTTGATGTTCGGTTATGCTTGTAACGAAACCCCCGAGCTGATGCCGTTGCCTATCGCTCTGGCGCATCGTTTGGCAAAGAAGTTGACCGCTGTTCGCAAAGAAGGCGTTCTCCCCTATTTGCAGCCCGACGGCAAAACGCAGGTAACGGTGGAATACGACGAAAACAACGCGCCTGTGCGTGTCGAAGCGGTCGTTGTTTCCAGCCAGCACACTTCCGATGTGGAACTGGAAACCATCCGCGAAGACGTGATCCGCGAAGTCATTTTGCCCACCATCCCTGCCAATCTGATGGATGAAAACACCAAGATTTACGTGAACCCAACCGGCCGCTTCGTTGTGGGTGGTCCGCAGGGTGATACGGGTCTTACCGGCAGAAAAATTAT
>JAZRQN010000069.1:0-30609 GCA_045649855.1 Acutalibacteraceae bacterium
AGATACCCCGCGCTTTAAATCTTTGCTTGGCGATGGTCATCAATTCGGCGTGGAACTGTCCTACGCGGTACAGGAAAGCCCAGACGGTCTCGCGCAAGCCTTTCTCATCGGCGAAGAATTTATCGGTGATGAACCTTGTGCGATGGTGCTTGGCGATAATATCTTCTATGGTGGCTATTTCACCAAACATTTGACCGAGGCGGTTGCAAACGCTGAAAACGGTGTCGCTACCATTTTCGGTTATTTCGTTCCCGATCCCGAGCGTTTTGGCATTGTGGAATTTGATGATGATCTCAACGTGTTGTCGCTGGAAGAAAAACCTGCGGAGCCGAAATCCAACTACTGCGTAACCGGCTTGTATTTCTATGACAAACGTGTGGTTGAGATGGCAAAACAGGTGAAACCTTCTGCGCGCGGCGAATTAGAGATCACCGATCTGAACAAACTGTATCTGGAACAGAACAGTTTGAAAGTACAGATTCTCGGTCGCGGTTTTGCTTGGCTGGATACCGGCACAGTAGACAGTTTGATGGAAGCGGCATCCTTTGTGCAGACTATTCAAAACAGACAGAGCGTGGTTATTTCTGCACCGGAAGAGATTGCGTATCGTCGCAAATGGATCAGCAAAACCAAGCTGCTGGAATCTGCGGAATTGTACGGCAAATCGCCTTACGGTGAGCATCTGCGCAACGTGGCGATGGATAAACTGAAATACAGATAAACAGTAAGAGAGGTACATAGGTATGACTATTATCGTAACCGGCGGCGCCGGCTTCATTGGCTCCAACTTTGTGTTCCACATGTTGAAAAAATATCCGGATTATCGTATTGTGTGTCTGGATAAATTGACCTATGCAGGCAATCTGTCCACGTTGGCGCCTGTGATGGATAATCCGCAGTTCCGTTTTGTGAAACTGGACATCTGCGATAGAGAAGGTGTATATAAACTTTTTGAAGAAGAGCATCCTGACATCGTGGTGAACTTCGCTGCTGAGAGCCACGTGGACCGTTCGATCGAAGATCCCGGCATTTTCTTACAGACCAATATTATGGGTACTGCTGTGCTGATGGATGCTTGCCGTGAATACGGTATCACTCGCTATCATCAGGTTTCCACTGATGAGGTGTATGGTGATCTGCCTCTGGATCGCCCCGATCTCTTCTTTACTGAAGAGACTCCTATTCATACCAGCAGCCCTTACAGCAGCTCTAAAGCAGGCGCTGACCTCTTGGTACTTGCATACCATCGTACTTTCGGTCTGCCGGTAACCATCAGCCGTTGCTCCAACAACTACGGCCCGTATCATTTCCCTGAGAAACTCATTCCGCTGATGATCGCTAACGCGCTCAACGATAAGCCGTTGCCGGTATATGGCGAAGGTCTCAATGTGCGCGACTGGTTGTATGTGGAAGATCATTGTAAAGCGATTGATCTGATCATCCATAAAGGTCGTGTGGGCGAGGTATATAACATCGGTGGCCACAACGAGATGAAGAACATCGATATCGTGAAGATCATCTGCAAAGAACTCGGCAAATCCGAGGATCTCATTACGTATGTTACCGACCGTAAAGGCCACGATATGCGTTATGCGATCGATCCGACTAAGATTCATAATGAACTGGGATGGCTGCCCGAAACCATGTTCGCAGACGGCATCAAAAAGACCATCCAGTGGTATTTGGATAACCGCGAGTGGTGGGAAACCATCATTTCCGGCGAATATCAGAACTACTATGAGCAAATGTATGGAAATCGCTGAGGAGGTTCTGGTATGTTAGAACAGTTGAAAGCGGAAGTATGCGCCGCAAACCTCGATTTGGTTAGTAAAGGTGTTGTCATTTACACCTGGGGCAACGTCAGTGGCATTGATCGCGAAAAGGGCTTGGTGGTAATCAAGCCTTCCGGTGTGGATTATGACAATATGAAACCTGAAGATATGGTGGTTGTGGATCTGTATACCGGTGAAACGGTGGAAGGTAAATGGAGACCGTCTTCCGACACGCCTACTCATCTGGAATTGTACAAAGCGTTCCCGGATATGGGCGGTATCACCCATACCCATTCCATCAATGCGGTATCTTTTGCACAGGCTGGTATGGATATTCCTGCTTTGGGCACTACCCATGCGGACTATTTCTGGGGTGATATTCCTTGCACTCGTGAGTTGACCGAGGCGGAAGTGAAAGATGCCTATGAAGCGAATACGGGCGCTGTCATCATTGAAACGGTGAAAGAGCGCGAGTATGACGTGATGGCGATTCCCGGCATCGTGGTCAAAAATCACGGTCCGTTTACCTGGGGCAAAGATGCTGCAGGCTCTGTGTACAACGCAGTGGTAATGGAAAATGTGGCGCATATGGCGATTAAAACGCTGATGCTGAACCGCGAGAGTTCCATTGCACAGTATGTGCTGGATAAGCACTACGAGCGCAAGCACGGTAAAAACGCTTACTACGGTCAGAAATAACGAAAAAGCGGCGGGAACGCCGCTTTTTGCTTGCTTTTTGGGCAGGATAATGCTATGATGTATCCGCTCAAAGGAGACGAAAATATGTTCGACGCATTTAAGGCGACGTTGTCGCCGATGTTGGTTTTGTTTTTGTGCATGATTGTGGGTTTTATCGCCAAGAAGAAGTCTCTGACGCCTGATAATACGGCGACGGTGCTCTCGAAGCTCGAAAATTACTTTTTGGTGCCTGCTTTGATCATCAATACCTTTATGAAATATTGTACTGTGGCTTCGATTGCCGCGCAGTATAAAATGATTGTGTATTGTTTCAT
Organism: Acutalibacteraceae bacterium; assembly: GCA_045649855.1. Taxonomy (GTDB): domain Bacteria; phylum Bacillota; class Clostridia; order Oscillospirales; family Acutalibacteraceae; genus URNF01. The sequence continues at coordinate 2,786 of JAZRQN010000069.1, forward strand.
TGCACTCGCTTTAGCTTTGGCGATTTCGTTTCCGTTGTCTAAATTGTTTGCAGGAAACGATGCGTACAAGCGGAATATTTACAAATACGCCTTGTCTTTTGGCAATTTCTCGTTTATGGGAAATGCTATCGTACCTGCGATTTTTGGCGAGGAAATGTTGTATTACTATATGTTGTACATCCTACCGCTGAACGTTGCTGTGTACACCTGGGGGCTTATCATTTTGGTGCCGCAAGGCGAAAAACAGGAAAGCATTTTTAAACGGTTGCTTAATCCGATTTTTGTTTCTATTCTGATCGGCGCTGTGTTGGGCCTCACGGGAGCTGAAAAGTATGTTCCCGGCTTTATCGCTTCTACCATCAGTAACTGCGCTGCGTGTATGGGACCGCTCGCTATGATTTTGACCGGCTTTGTGATCGGTGGTTATGAATTGAAAGCGCTGCTCAAAAACGGTCGCGTGTACATTGCAACAGCGTTGCGCTTGTTCTTGTTGCCTGCGTTGTTTGTGGCTGTTTTGTTGCTTTTGAAAGCGGATAAAACTACCTTGGTCTGCACGTTATTTGCGTTCGGTACACCGCTCGGTTTGAACACGGTGGTGTTTCCGGCGGCATACGGCGGAGATACGTCAACGGGTGCTTCGATGGCAATGATTTCGCATACCCTTTGTGTGGTATCCATACCGCTGATGTACGCGTTGCTCACTTTGGTTATATGATAAAAACGCCTTTTGGAATGTTCCAAAAGGCGTTTTTTGTATCTCGTAATACAAAAAGTGTGCGTTTTTCATAGAAAATGCTAAAATTGTGTTATGTGAAAAGCAAATCAGATATGCTATGATGAGAAAAAACAAGCTTGAAAGGTTGTGGGTGTGTGAAGTATGTGAACGGTGATTGTACAGTTTCTTATAATCCTCCCATTCTCGGAAATGGCGATATTGTGCTGGGGATCGATAGAGAAGGAACGCTGAATTACGACCGAATGGGACGTGATCATCCTTCTGCTTGCGTTTTTCGCGCGGGTCGCCGCCTGATGTGGCAGCATGATGTTACTCCGCCTGCAAAATTGCTGTCATTTGGCAATTTTTCCTTTGAACGTGGGAGTGCGGTAACCGAATGGTCTCAGGAGCTGAAAGAGACGGATGGCGTGATCGAGACAAAGTGTCATTACGCGGATGGCGCGGATATCACGTCGATTTGCCTTGTGCATCCCGTTCGTAATGTGTATGCGATGCAAAAACAGTGTTTTCACGCGGCAGGTGCGGTGTCTTTCCGTTATACACTGGAGGGATATAATACGCAGACGACATCTGCGATTGAACATACGGAAATTTTACCGATGGAAAATGGCGCACGCGTGCGGTTTCGTATGCATGGGCAGGATATGTATACAGGCGAAGTTGTGGTGTGGCTGGATCGTGAAACGACGGTTGCTTTGGAAGGAAACACGGTGATTCTGCAAACGTCCTTGAAAGATGATGACACCGTTTGTTTTTATCTCGCATTGGAAGACGATCTTTTTGAACAGAACCCCGTTGCAGTCAACGATGCTGTTGTGAAATGGGTTAGCGAGAACGGCTTTGCGGATATATATAACGAGACGGTGGAAAACTGGAACGCGTATTTTGCGGAAGAAGGCGTTACGACCGGTGATTTTGTAACCGACAGTGCGTATCGCGTAGCGTTGTATCATTTGCGGTGCTATACCACCCGTTGGTCTATTCCTGTTGGTATCAATGATTGCTCGTGGGACGGTAAATTCTTCGCGTTTGATGAGTATTACAGTTTTCTGGGGTTGTTGACGTCGGGGCGCGATTGGCTTGCAAAACGCGTGCCGGAGTTTAGGTTGAAGGTATGTTTGCCAAAGGCGATTCAACGCGCCTGCAAACATACCGATAATGATGAACAGGCGCGCTTTTTCTGGGAAACCAGTGAATATGGTGAAGAGTTGTCCACTCCCGGCTTTTGGTATGATCACGTCTTTCATATGGCGGTGGTGGCGATCGGTGCGTTTGAATACTATGAATATACGATGGATAAAGCATTCTTACAGGAATGTTACCGTATGATTCGTGCCTGTGCGCAGTTTTTCACCCAAAATATGATCTACCGTGATATGAACGGTGGCGCTTTTGTCGGCAAATGTGCCGATCTTGAACGATTGGGCGCGTCTATACAGAACGCGTTTATGACTTCCTGCGGCATCATCAAAACGCTGGAATGTTTGGTCGCTGCGGCAGATGTGTTGGATACAGATCGGGAATATCGGAATGAATGTGCGCTGCTGTCCGAAAAATTGCGAGAGAGTTTGCCGCGTGATGGCGAGAAATATCTGCCGTACCCTGGTTGTAAAGATCGCAGTATCGGTGTATTTTCCGGGAAATTCCCCTTTAATGTGCTGGCAGCGGATGACCCGTGCTTGTTGCCTGCGTGGGAGGATTTTCTTGCCAATGAAAGCGCGTTTGGCAATATGTATAAGGTAGGAAAACGCGTTTCTTCTTGGTATGCTTGCTGGAAGGCGGAGGCGTACGCGCGCATCGGCAATGCAAAGGAAGCGTATAAAGCGCAACAGCAAGCGCTGTTATCGCTTGGCGCATTTCACGAAATGTATGAAATCAACGAACAAGATAGCGTATATCGTCCGTGGTTTTCAACGGCGGCAGGCATTTATCTGTCGACCGTAAATGAAATGCTGGTGCAAAGCGATGGGGACAATATCTATCTGCTGCCTGCTTATCCTGAAGAACAGGCGAATCTTTCTTTCCGATTGCCTGTGAAAGGTGGTGCTGTGGTAGAGGTTGTGGTGCGCGATCATGTGCCGGATGTGCGGATTACTATGCGGAATGGCGTTCCGCCGCACCGCTTTACGGTGTATTTTCGTGGTGAAAAGTTGGGCGAGTTTTGATAAAATGCGGAGACGTACTGTCTCCGCATTTTTTGTTTGAAATATTGCAAAGTGTTAGATGTGTATGGTATACTAATCAAAAAGGAAACAGGAGGTGCGGCCATTTGTATAAAGAGTTTCCGAATTTAAGAGCGGAGGTAAACACGGTTGTGGCGCTGTATGCTGGCGGCGGAGCATGTTTGCCCGGCGCGGGATACGGACCTGCTGTTCGGCGTGAATGGTTATTGCATTATGTGATAGCAGGGAAAGGGACGTATACTGTTGGAGATCAAACTTACACCGTTACAAAGGATCAGGCGTTTTTGATCCGTCCGGATGAGGTAACGGTATACTGCGCAGATCAACAAGATCCATGGAGTTACGTGTGGATCGGATTGGATACCAACGTGGAGGCGTTCCATCGATTGCCATACGTGTTGGAAAACAAAGAGCTGACCGCTGTTATGCGAAAATACAGCGACGTGGACAACCTTTCACATCTTAACGATCTGCATATGGCGGCGCTCGCCTGGTCTGTGGTTGCTTGCCTGTGCGAAAACGCATACGACGATTGTCGGGAAGGATATGTAACTCGCGCGGCACAGATTATGGAACGGCGGTATATGGAGCATATTACCGTGCAAGGAATTGCGAACGAACTGGGGATCGATCGCAGTTATTTCTCGAACTTGTTCAAGCGGCAGGTGGGGATCAATCCGCAACAGTATTTAATCGGTGTCAGAATGAAAAAAGCACTGGAATTGCTGCGTGAAGAACGCTACACGGTGTCGATGGTAGCGGTTTCTGTCGGATATGACGATTTGTTCACCTTTTCTCGCTGTTTTAAAAATCATTACGGCGTGCCGCCCAGTGCGTATGAGCAAATCCTGTAATATTTCTGTGAATACTATTGCCGTACATGTAAAAATATGCTATTCTGTATATATTAAAGTAAAAAGGAAGGCAAAGAAATGGATACGTTTGTTGAACAGATCATCAAAAAGAAAAAACAACTGATCGATTGGCTGATTATCGTTGGTATTTTCCTGCTCGCAGTGGTTATCGCGGTGTTCGTTTTTACGAAGATCAGCATTTTGATTCCGATGCTGGTACTCGTGTTTTGGGGTGCTTGGTGGGTCGCAACCAATCGAAATCAGGAATTTGAATACAGCATCACGAACGGTGAAATGGATATTGATTGTATCATTGCGCAACGTCGTCGCAAACGTCTTTGCAGTATCACCTGTGCTAAGGTGGAAAGTTACGGTAAGTTGGCAAATGCTGATATGACCGGCAAGCAGTTTGAACGCACGATTATGGCAGCACCTGCGGCGAATATGCAGGATAACTTTTACTTTGTATATCGCAGTAAAAAATATGGCAGAACGCTGGTCGTTTTTCATCCTGATGAGCGCGTGCAAAAAGCGTTTTACAACGCGTTGCCTCGTTCGATGCAAATGCAGGTAAAATAAATCGAAAAAGAGGGTATACCCCTCTTTTTCTCCATGAAGAGGTGTTAGTGAATGGTTTTCGCGACACAAGAACAGATACGAGAAATTGAACGTCGTGCCATAAATGGTGGTTTGTCGGAAGGGCGCTTGATGGAAAATGCAGGCGCGGCCGCCGCCAAACACATCAGAGATATCGCTGGTGAGCCGAAGAATACGGTGGTGCTGTGCGGTAACGGTAATAACGGTGGCGACGGTTTCGTGATTGCACGGAAACTGGCGGAAAACGGATATACGGTAGCGGTTGTTTTGACCGACGGGATGCCGCGTACTGCGAGCAGTCGCGAAGCGTTTTCGAAACTGTCGGATATGACCATTGTGTCTTTGGAGGCAGAGCCGTACCGTGCCGCATCGGTTGTTACCCAAGCGGACTTGGTCGTGGATGCTGTATACGGCATTGGTTTTCACGGTGGCTTGCCGCAGGTGGTGTGTAGTTTGTTTGCGCAGGTACATAGCAAAGCTTTGCGCATTGCGATCGATATTCCCAGCGGTTTGGAATGTGATAGCGGGGTTGCGGATCCTGGTGCATTCCGCGCAACGCACACCGTTACGTTTATCGCGCGGAAACCTGCTTTGGTCCGCGCGGAGAATGCCGATTTGTACGGTGATGTGAGAGTGGCGGACATCGGAATATCTGATGATGATATTTCCGCAGCGCTGGAACAAAATATCATTCAGGCGGCTGACGTTGCATCCTGCTTCCAAAAACGCGATGCCGATAGCCATAAAGGAACGTTCGGTCATTTGTTGGCTGTTTGCGGCAGTGTCGGTATGGCGGGTGCGGCGATTTTGTCTGCACGTGCCGCACTTCGAAGCGGCGTTGGTTTGTTGACGGTTGCAATGCCGCGATCCATTTATCCAATCGTGTCCGCGGCAGTGCCGGAAGTACTGTGCTTACCTTTGCCTGAAAATACAGATGGCACGCTTGCAGACGATGCGTTACGACCTCTGCTTCAGGCTTTGCGTGGGAAATCTGCTGTTTTGATCGGGTGCGGTTTGGGGTGTACGCCTTCTGTTGAACGCATTGTGCGTGAGTTGATCTTGCGTGCACAGATTCCTGTTGTATTGGATGCGGATGGTCTAAATGTTTTGGCGAAACATATAGATGTTCTGGAGACAGAAACCGCGCCGCTCATCTTGACACCGCATCCGGGCGAAATGGCTCGTTTGATCGGTGCAACCGTCGGTCAGGTGCAAGAACAACGTTTGCAAACCACGACTGCGTTTGCGGCACAACATAAAGTAGTGCTTGCGCTGAAAGGTCATCGGACGGTGGTGGCGGATGAGGAGAGATATTACATCAATCCGACCGGCAATCCCGGTATGGCAACAGGCGGAAGCGGCGATGTGCTTGCCGGTATGATTGCGGCGTTTGTAACGCAAGGTTTTACACCGCTATCGGCGGCGATGTGCGGTGTGTATCTGCATGGAAAAGCAGGAGACGTCGCAGCGGCACTTTGCTCTCAACATGCGATGCTACCGTCGGATATGATTGATGCACTGAAGGGTCTGTTTCTAGATTTAGAATAATCGAGGGATACCCGTGCGAAAATTGCTGTGTTTTTCATTGTGCTTTCTGTGGTTGTTGGGATGCGGAAAACGTACCATACAGCCCATAGCGACACATTTTTCGTGTGATTTTGACGGTGAATATGACGGTCTTGCGTTTCAAGGGCGAATGCGGCGTGAAGCTGTCGGTACGCTGTATGTTGATTTCACACAGCCTGACAGTCTATCTGGCTTTTCGTGTAGCCGAGACGGTGAGAACACGGCGTTAACGCTGGGGGATATGCAATATACTTCAAAAAATGCTTTGCCCAATACCGCCATGCTGAATATGATAACAGACGTGTTGGATGACATTGTGTATTTGTCCCGTGCAGGCACGGTGGATTTGCACGATGATCCGATCACGGGAGAAATCAGCATGGGTGGATATACGGCTGTATATGACTCGCAAACTTCGTTGATACAACGAGTGGAGTTTTCAGATGTAGCGATGCAGATACAATTTTTAAATGTGAAACAACTGCCGTGAGGCGAGGAAGTAGGGGATTAGTATGAAACTGAATTACAAGAGAACGGTGCTCATCGGATTGGCGTTTATGTCGATTTTGGCATTTTGGCAGTTCTACGATCAGGTGGTGCCGTATCTTCTCGAAAATGTATTCGGGATGTCTACTTTCAGCGCGAACGCTGTCATGAGTGTGGATAATATCTTGGCTATCTTTATGCTCCCGCTTTTTGGCGCGATTTCCGATAAGACAAAAACGAAACTCGGTAAACGTACGCCGTACATTCTGTTTGGCACCGTTGCGGCTGTTGCGCTGATGGTGGTCGTGGGCGTGTTTACCGATAACCGAAATTTCTTTGGCTTTGTCTTTGCGTTGATGGCATTGCTTGTTGTGATGGCTGTGTATCGTACACCGGCAGTTGCGTATATGCCTGACGTTACGGAAAAACCGCTTCGCAGTAAAGCGAATGCTATCATCAATCTCGTTGGTTACATCGGCGGTATTTTTGCTACGGTTGTAATGATGTTTATGCTCAAAAGCGATAAAAACGCCGCGGGCGAAACGGTTTACAACGCCGACCAGAAATTCCTTCCCGTTTTTCTGGTGATTGCCGCTTTTATGATTGTTGCTGTGTTGGTGATGGTGTTCACCACTAACGAAAACAAACTTTTGGCGGAAACAAATATTCAAGATGATGAAGAAGAGACGGATAAAGGCGGTAAAATGGACAAGGCCGTATTCAAAAGCCTTGTACTGATTTTAGCATCTGTTTTTCTGTGGTATATGGCGTATAACGCTGTTACCACTGCGTTTTCGCGTTATTGTGTAGAGGTCTGGAATGTTGATCTTTCGGTGTCTTCCGGTTATCTTCTCGTCGCTACCGTTGCTGCCATTGCGTCTTTTGTGCCACTCGGTTTGATTTCGGGCAAACTTGGCAGAAAGAAGACGGTGCTTCTCGGTGTAGCGCTGATGACCGCTTGTTATGTTGTCGCCATTTTCATACGGGTGCAAACGCCTATTATGTACCTGATATTTGGTCTGGTGGGTATCGGTTGGGCTGCCATTAACGTGAACTCTTTCCCGATGGTTGTGGAAATGTCGAAAGGGTCTGACGTGGGAAAATATACAGGCTTTTATTACACGTTCTCGATGGCTGCGCAGATTACCACACCGCTTTTGTCCGGCTTGTTGATTGATAACCTGGGATTTGGATATTCGGTGCTCTTCCCGTATGCGGTGCTGTTCTCCGCATTATCGTTTGTAACGATGTTGTGTGTGAAACATGGCGACTGTAAGCCGGAGAGCCCCAAAAGCTTTCTTGAAAATTTTGATGTAGACGACTAATTTTGTTCATACTATAAAAGACTGTGAAAAGGAGGTGTGTGTATGACTTTTTCGGTAATTATGCCGGTGTATGGTGTAGAAAAGTATTTGGCAACGGCGATTGAGTGCGTGTTGGCGCAGTCATTTATGGATTTTGAACTCATTTTGGTAGATGATTGTTCGCCGGATGGTTGTCCGCGAATTTGCGATTCTTACGCAGAAAAAGATCCGCGCGTTAAGGTTATACACAAACCTCAAAACGAAGGCTTGGGCGAAGCGCGTAACACAGGTCTTGCCGCTGCGCAAGGGAAGTATATTTATTTTATGGATTCGGATGACTTTATTTCGCGCGAATTGCTGAAAAAAGCGTATGCGGCGATGTCCGATGAAACGCAAATCGTGGTGTTTGGTTTTGTCAACCAATACGAAAACAGGGAAGGGGTAACCACTTGGGCGGAAGCAGTAGCACCGCCTGCGATGTTTGTAACATCCGATACCGATACGGGCAATTTGTTTGTGCGTTTATCCCGTGCGCGTGTGTTCCAATACGCTTGGAATAAGATATATCGCCGAGATTTCCTGTTATCGGTCAGCATTACGTTTGAGCGCACAAAACTGATTGAAGACTTTTTGTTTAACATTGCGGTGTTTGAGAAGGCTTCCGTTGTGCGCAGTATTCCGAATACGCTGTATTATTATCGTCATCCTGCACACGAGACTTTGGCGACCAAGTATTCTCCCGATTTCTTTGACTTGTCCAAGCGCAAATACAATTTGGAGAAAAACTTTATTCGTAAAAAACATGCAGATGGTCCTGAAAACCGTCAGTTTGTTATGGAAAATTATGTCAAGCATCTGCTTTCTACGTTCATTCGAAACAGTGCCCCGAATGCACGTTTGTCCTTTTTGAGACAGCTGGTGCTGATTCGTCGTGCTTTGAATGACAGTATGAGTAAAGCGGTACTGTACGTGTATCGTCCTAAGGGTAAATTACGCCCGGTTTGTTATATTTTCAGAAAGAGGTATATTTTCCTCAGTTGGTTATTGGCACGATGTGGTGCTACGATGCAAAAGCTGAAAACAGCGGCAAGGAGAGGTATGTAACCTATGAAACGTGCGGATTCGTTGCGACAGTCTTTGCGTTTGATATATGTGTGCTGCCTGGTTGTATATATGGCAATTCGAGAGGTAGTACCGTTGCAATTTCTCATCGACAGCGTGTATGTATCCGCCGCTGTTTTTGCCGGTGGTTTTGCGCTGATCGTATGGGATTTGTTCACTGAAAAACAATGCCTGCGCAGTCGATTTGTGGATCTTTTAGTGTTGTTTGTCATTGCGTGCGGTGTTTCCTGCTTGGTGAACTACCGTTATGGTTTTGGCGGTAATATGAAAGCCATTGGCGCTTTGGTTTTGGAATATTTTATCTTGTTTGCTTCCGGTGTTGGCGTTGCTGCCGATCGCTCCAAACGGGAACTGCGTGTGATCTCATCGGTGTTGTGCATTGTATGGAGCATTTTCACGTGGCTGTCGGTCCACATGTATGTGTTTGATGTAGAGTATGCTTTAGATGGTTCGGCACAAGGGTTTCACGGCGAATATTTGCGTCTGTGGGGCATCTTTCAGGACCCTGCTTACGCCGGATTTGTCTCTCTGATCACCATTTTTATGGCGATATACTTGATGGTTCGTTGTCGGTCGATTGTTGTGTATGTGCTGTGTGGACTGCATATTACCTTGCAATTCAGTTATATCGTGTTGGGCGGTACTCGTTCAACGTTGATTTTAATGCTGGCCTCCGTGGCGGTTCTTGGCATCTATCTGTTTGTATCGCATGCGAAAGGTTGGCTCTCCATCATTCGCGGTGGCTTGCTGACGACGGGTTGTGTTGTGGTTGTCCTGTTGCTGGTTGTAACCTTGCAGTATGCATTGCCGCTGTATAAAAAGGCGGTTCGCAGTATTCTGCCGCAAACGCAAAGTGCGCACACGGTATATGATGTGTTATATGCGACCACTGATGCGCAGAAAATTATACGTAACACGGATGATGCCGCTATGGATGAAGCGGATTTTATCCATCGAACCGACACGGAGAAAGAGGATTTTTCCAACGGTCGGTTTATGCGTTGGAAAGATACGCTCACGATATTTAAATCTTCTCCTGTTATCGGTACTTCTCCGCGTAATGTATCGGCGTTTGCAAAACAGCACGCGCCGCACACCTTGATGGCTGAGCACGATATAGCACCGCACAGCGGGTATTTGGATGTGCTGGTGGGGAGCGGATTGGTCGGATTTTCGATCTTAATGGTCTTTTTATTAGCGGTTGCGCTACGAATTGTGCGGCGTTTGTGGCAAGATCCGTTGTCTCCCGAAAACGGTTTATCAGCGGTTTCGGTTTTTGTGTTGGCAGGTTCTGCTGTGTTCATCTCAGATGTTTTCTTTTTCTTTACAGCAGGTGCAGTATTATTCTGGATGATGTGCGGATATGCTGTGAACACCGATGATGCGCCGCGTACTCAAAGCTATATATTCAGATTGTTTAAAATGATAAAAGGTAGAAAAGCATGAAACGATTATTGGTAACCGGATTGAAAGATCCCGCGGGCGGCGTGGAAAGCGCCGCGATGGGGTATATACGTCAATTCGACCACTCTGAACTGCAAGTGGATGTTGCAGTGGTTGGAGAGGCTTTTTCGTGCAGTTCTGAAATTGAATCTTATGGTGGACAAGTATGGTATTTACCATCCAGAGTCAAAGATCCCGTAGGATACACAAAAGCGATATCCGCTATTTTTAAAACTGTACGGTATGATGCTGTTTGGTGTCATGTTTCCGGTTTGACCAATATCGACTTTTTAAAAGAGGCGCAAAAAGCGGGCGTGCCGACGCGTGTCGTGCACGCACATACTTCTGCATTCGCTTGGGGTAATCCCGTGATGAGATATGTTGTGCCGGTGTTGCATCGCCACAACCAAAAGAAACTGCAAAATTACGCGACACACTTGTGGGCGTGTTCCGAGGCTGCCGCACGTTTTATGTATGGAGATGAGTGCATCAAAGCAGTATCTGTCATTGCTAATGCAGTGGATGTGGAGGCGTTTCGATTTTCGCCCGATGTGCGTGCGCGACAGCGCGGTGTGTACGGGTATACGGATGAACCCGTCGTGTTGCATGTCGGTCGTATGTGTACTGCAAAAAACCAGTGCTTTTTATTGGATGTTTTTTGCGCGGTATTGCAAAAATGTCCGCAAGCACGCCTTCTGTTCGTGGGCGACGGGGAATTGGAACAGGAAGTACGTGCGTACGCGGATCGCATACAGGTATCACACGCCGTAGAATTTACAGGTGCTGTTAACGGTACTCGTGATGTAATGCAGGTTGGCGATGTATTTCTGCTACCTTCTTTGACCGAAGGAATGCCTGTAACCGTGATGGAAGCGCAAGCGGCAGGGTTGCCGTGCGTAGTATCGGCAGAAGCAGTACCGCGTTGTGCAAATGTAACCGACAGTATTGAGTTTGTTTCGTTAGAAGATTCTGTTGAGGTTTGGGCGGAACGCGTGCTGCAACAGTGTGGCAAACGCGTGCTGCAAGGTGCTGAAATGATGCGTGTGGCAGGGCTTGATACCGCTGAAGCGGCGCGCAATATACAGGCGTTTTTCACCGCTAAAACCGTTGGAATGGTAACGTTTCCGCGTGCGGCAAACTACGGTACTGCGTTGCAGGCGATTGCTTTACAGACAGCAATGGAAAAACACGGTGCCATGGCGTATTTCGTGGACCATATATGCAAAAAGATTGTCAGTGCTGACAAATTGCTTGACTGGAAACGTATTTGGAATCCCAAATACACGATTGCGCATCTGCTCAACTTTTCGACTGCAAGAAAACGGCTGGCTCGATTTGCATCGTTTGCCAAAACGTATATGCGGTTTGGCTCGGAATCGCAAACAGCTGATATCTGGGTAGCGGGCAGTGATCAGATCTGGAACGGCGAAATTACCGGTAATGACGATTTCTATTTCTTGGATTTCGATAAGCAGAACGGCAAAAAAACGGCGTATGCCGCCAGTTTCGGTGTTACGGAAATTCCAAAAGACCGTTATCCCGGATTGAAAGAATTGTTGTCGGATTTTGATTTGTTGACCGTCAGGGAAACTTCTGCCGCCGATATTATTGAGGATGTTGTCGGTAAAGCGGTCGAGGTGGTGTCTGACCCCACGTTGCTGCTGTCAGCAACAGAGTGGGAAAAATATATGGGTGCTCCGCAGACAAGGGAATATATCTTTGTATATACCGTGTTTAACAGCGACCGTTTGTGGGAGTTCGCGGAGGAATTATCTCGTCGGACGGGCTTGCCGATTAAAACGGTCAGTTATTCGGTGTTGCATAAACATCAAGCAGAATACGACTATACGGCAGGTCCTTCGGAATGGTTACGGTATTTGGCAGATGCCGCATACGTGGTAACCAATTCGTTCCACGGGGTAGCCTTTTCGGTGAATTTTGAAAAGCAGTTTTTCTATGAGTTGCCACCTGTGTCTTCGGGTGTCGGCTCGCGCTTAGCGCATATTGCGGCACATTATGGTGTATCTCACCGCGCTATCGACGTCGCGGATGTGAACAAAACCATCGAGTATGCACCGATTAAAGAACAATTACAAGCAGATCGCGATCATGCACAAACGTGCATACAAGCCATTTTGAATTTGTAAGGTGATATATTTGGGCGATAGAAAAGAAAGTTTAGTCAAGAATACTGCGCTGTTTGCGTTGGGAAATCTCGGTTCTAAAATGTTACAGATCATTTTGGTGCCGTATTACACCCGCGTCATGACCAGTGCGGAATTTGGCATCACTGACGTTTTACAAGCGATCGTGGCATTGCTCATGCCTATTTTCTCTCTCACGATTTATGAGGGTGTTTTCCGCTTCGCTATGGAACGTCATTACGATCAAAAGAGCGTGTTTTCAACCGGTGTTTTGGTCTCGGTGCTGGGTTCTGCGATATTGTTGCTGGTGGGTGTCGTGTGTTCTCCTTTCGTGCCGCGCCAATATGTCTGGTTGGTGGTCGCTAATACGATTGCCGTTATGTTCAGAAGTTTGTTATCTCAATACGCGCGCGCTATAAACCGTGTGAAATTGTTTACGGTGGACAACCTGCTTATCACGGTGTTTGTGTTGATCTTCAACATCTACTTCATCACCGAAAAAGGCTGGGGCGTAACCGGTTATATTTTGGGCTATACCCTGGCGAATGTATTGTCTTGCGTGTTGCTGTTATCCTCTCTTCGAAAAGAGTGTCGGTGCAGTATCAAGAGTTTGGACGGCTTTTTGATGCAGGATATGTTGCTGTTTTCCGCGCCGCTCATCCCCAATACGATATGTTGGTGGATTTCGAGTTTTATCGATCGTATTATCATCACGACCAATTTGGGCGGTTCTGCAAACGGCTTGTACGCGGCGGCGCATAAGATTCCCAGCTTGCTCACGGTTATCGTTTCGGTCTTTTTCCAGGCGTGGCAGATTTCTGCCAACCAAGAGTTTAAGAAAAAAGATGTTTCTGCTTTTTATACCGAAGTGCACGAGCAGATTTTTGCTGCTGTTACGCTCATTTCTTCGGTTTTGATCTTGTTGTGCCGTCCGATTACCGACGTGTTTTTGGGCGCTTCTTACGAGTCGTCGTGGTTGTATATGCCGGTTTTGTTGGTTGCGATGACCTTCTTCTCGTTTGCACAGTTCCTGGGCTCTATCTATTCGGCTAATATGCGCACCACGATGGCTTTGGTTACCAATTTGGCGGCGGTCGTGGTGAATTTGGTGCTCAACCTGGTGCTGGTGGAAAAGATTGGCGTGTTGGGTGCAGGTATTGCGACTGCGTGCAGCTATTTTGTATTGTGGGTCGTTCGAATGAAGGACACGGGACGGATTATCAAAATCCATTATAAAAAGTTGCCGATGCTGATTGCGGTTTTGATACTGATTGCGCAAACGATTTTGGTATCGCTGAACCGCAATATTACACTTACCTACGGCATCTGTATTGTGGGCTCTTTATCCTTAATTGTATTGTTCCGTAAGACGTATGTGGGTTTGATCAAATTCTCTGGAAGTTTGCTCAAGAAAATATTATAAGGTAGGGAACATGGAGAAGGTATTTGACAGACTGCAAGATTGTTGCGGTTGCGCTTTGTGCGCGGAAAAATGCCCGGTTGGTGCGATTCATATGGAAACGGATGAATTTTCCTATCCATTCATCGACCGCAAAATATGTGTTGACTGCGGTCTTTGCCGTGAAATTTGTGTTATACAGCATCGTTCCGTTGACACATCTGATGCAAAACAAGCGTTTGCGGCTGTGGCAAAGGATGACACTGTACGTTTGAACAGTTCGTCGGGCGGTGCGTTTACGGTGCTGTCTGACGGGATTTTGGCACAAGACGGTGCGGTGTGCGGTGCGGCTTTTGATGAACAGATGCGTGTGTGCCATCAAATCGCTTTCACCAACGAGGCACGCGATGCAATGCGCGGTTCTAAATACGTGCAAAGTGATATGCGGAAAGTATATGCGGATTTGCGCGCTTGTCTGGAATTGGGGAAGAGAGTGTTGTTTGTTGGTACACCTTGCTCGGTCGCGGCGGTGAAACGCTGTTTTGAAATGTATGAGGAGCGGTTGTTTACGGTGGACATTATCTGCCACGGTGTTCCTTCTCCTGATGTTTGGCAACGATATATTTCGTACATTCAGCAGAAGTACGGCAAAAAAGTGGTCGGATATACGTTTCGAGATAAATTGAACGGTTGGCATCGATATCATTCGGTTGTTACGTTTGAAGATGGTACCACGGCGCAGGATACGGATGCGGTGAATGCTTTTGAAGAACTGTTTCGATACGACCTGTGCTTACGTCCGTCGTGCACTTCTTGCCCGTATACGACGGTTGCTCGTGAAGGCGATATCACCTTGGGGGATTTTTGGGGCGTGGATCACATCTATCCCGAACTGGATGACGATAAAGGTGTATCTGCCGTTTTGATCAACACGGAGAAAGGTGAAACGTTGTTGCCGCTGTTACAGCAGGGGATGACCATGCGGTCTTGTACTGTACAGGATATAGCGACATATCAGCAGAATATGCAAAAGCCGTCCACAGCCTCCGTGAAAGCGGATGCTTTCAGGAGAGATCTGCACAACTTGCCGTTTGAATGTGTTCTCAAAAAATATACACGCGTGGGAGCGAGGCGTCGTTTGATTGATGCGATTAAACGTGTTTTGCCAAAATAAACAGAGTTGACAGAAAGAGGATTATCTGCTAAAATAAGAACAAATGTTCGTATATGGGTTTGGAGGGATCTTTGTGCCGAAAGACAGAGTGATTTTGCATTGTGATTGCAATGGATTTTTCGCATCTGTTGAGATGGTACGAGATCCTTCTTTGCGTGATGTTCCGATGGCGGTTTGCGGTGATCCTGAAAATCGACATGGTATTATTTTGGCGAAAAACGAACTTGCGAAAGCGGCAGGCGTGGTAACGGCGGAAACTATCTGGAAAGCGCGGCAAAAGTGCCCGAATTTGCATTTGGTACGGCCGCATCACGATGAATACGCCGCCTATTCCGAACGGGTAAATGCTATCTATGCGCGGTATACCGATATGGTAGAGCCGTTTGGTATTGATGAATCTTGGTTGGATGTTACGGGTAGTCAAAAACTGTTTGGTACAGGCGAGGAAATTGCGGATCGTTTGCGGATGGAGGTAAAAGCCGAAACAGGTTTGTCTATCTCGGTTGGCGTATCGTTCAACAAGGTGTTTGCCAAACTGGGCAGCGATTATAAAAAGCCGGATGCCACCACTGTGATTTCCCGGGAAAATATGCGTGATATCGTATATCCTTTGCCTGTGGAAACGTTGCTGTATGTAGGCGGTGCGGTGAAAAAAGGGCTGGAAAAAATGATGATTCGCACGATCGGTGATTTGGCGGCAGCCGACCGCTCGTTGTTGCGTTCAACATTTGGAAAAGCGGGAGAGATGCTGTCGATTTATGCTCGCGGTGAGGATGCGGAGGCGGTACGTCGCCTGGATGATGAGCGTGAAGTCAAATCGGTAGGAAACGGTATGACCTTTCGACATGATCTGTGCGATGACGAAGAAATATATACGGCGATTTGTATGCTGTCCGATTCGGTTGCGGCGCGCTTGCGCAAGCGAGGGCTGTATTGTCGTACCGTGCAGTTAACCGTCAAAACGCCGTCATTTCAAAATTGCAATCGACAGCAACAGTTATCACAAGCAACTTCTTTGTCTCGCGAAATCGCTTTTTCGGCTATGGAGTTGTTCAAAAAGAGTGAGTTTTACCGTACACCTATTCGAATGCTCACCGTTACTGCCGCAAATCTGTCAGATAACGAGAGTGCTGAGCAAATCTCTTTGTTTGAAGAAGAAGGGGAAGTGCAGACGCACGAAAAACTCAAGCGATTGGAAACGGCAATGGACGGAATTCGCGGAAAATACGGCCGTTCTTCCATTGGAATCGGCTCTTTGTTGCATAATGATTTTATATCTTCATCGAAAAATCAAAATGATGAAGAAAAAATCGAAAAATCATAAAATTTATATTGACAAATGCAAATTTGTTCAGTATAATAATCAACGTTGCACGCGAGTAGAGCTCGTTTGTACGATGGCCCGGTAGTTCAGCTGGTTAGAACGCTAGCCTGTCACGCTAGAGGTCGACGGTTCGAGCCCGTTCCGGGTCGCCATTTGCTGCTATAGCTCAGTCGGTAGAGCGCATCCTTGGTAAGGATGAGGTCACCAGTTCAAATCTGGTTAGCAGCTCCAAACACCCTTTACGAACGTAAAGGGTGTTTTTTGTTATTTTTTAACCGCGTGGAGGTTGATGAAATTGGATCTTTGGCTGGTTCTGTTAGTGTTTGCGGGTTCGGTTTTGGCACTTCTCTTTGCGTTGACAATGACGCGAAAGGTGATGTCGTATTCCGAAGGAACGGATCTGATGAAGAAGATTTCTTTGTCTATTCGTAAAGGCGCTAATGCTTATTTGAAACGTCAGTATAAAATCGTGCTGATCTTTTTCGGCGTGATGTTTGTGGTGCTCGGTGCAATGGCTTTGATGGGCTATTTGACCCCGTATGTGCCTTTTGCGTTTGTAACGGGCGGCTTTTTCTCCGCTTTGTCCGGTTACGTCGGCATGAAAATTGCGACGTTTGCCAATGCGAGAACCGCCAATGCGTGTCAGGATAGTCTGAACCGTGGTTTGCGTGTGGCGTTTTCCGCCGGTAGCGTGATGGGCTTCACGGTGGTAGGTCTCGGACTGTTGGATATGGCGGTATGGTTCTTCTTGCTCCGTTTTGTGTTCCACCTGGATAGTGAAGCAATCACCAGCGCTATGCTCACCTTTGGTATGGGCGCATCTTCGATGGCATTGTTTGCCAGAGTTGGTGGCGGTGTGTTCACCAAAGCCGCTGACGTGGGTGCGGACCTTGTTGGTAAGGTGGAAGCAGGTATCCCGGAAGATGATCCGCGCAATCCGGCGGTTATTGCGGATAACGTCGGCGATAACGTCGGCGACGTTGCAGGTATGGGTGCTGACCTTTACGAATCGTATGTCGGTTCTATCATTTCTGCGTCTGCGCTGGGCGTTGCCGCTTTCCATTCGATGGAAGCAATGGCATTGCCGATGTTGTTGGCCGCTGTCGGCGTCGTTTGTTCTATCATCGGCACCTTTCTTGTCAGAACCAAAGAAGGCGCTACACAAAAGCAACTTCTCGGCGCGTTGGCACGTGGTACGAATTTGGCGGCTATTTTGATTGCAATCGTATCCTTGCCGGTGGTATATTACATATTAGGTAAAGACAACTGGATGCTGTATTTTGCAATTTTGGCAGGTCTGGTTGCCGGTGTTTTGATTGGTCAAGCTACTGAATATTTCACGTCTGATAGTTATAAACCCACCAGAAAATTGGCTTCCGCCTCCGAAACCGGTACAGCGACGATCATCATCAGTGGATTGTCTGTTGGTATGCTGTCTACGTTGTTCCCGATTTTGATTATCGCGGTATGCGTGTTGGTTGCGTATTTCGTGGCAGGCGGCGGAAACTCTGCCGCTATGGGACTTTACGGTATCGCGCTTGCGGCTGTCGGTATGTTGTCCACGCTGGGTATTACCCTTGCTACTGATGCTTACGGTCCTGTGGCGGATAACGCAGGCGGTATCGCTGAAATGGCAGGTTTGGATAAAAAGGTCAGAGAGAGAACCGATGCGCTGGATTCTCTGGGCAACACCACCGCGGCAACCGGAAAAGGCTTTGCTATCGGTTCTGCGGCTTTGACCGCTTTGGCGTTGGTTGCTTCTTATATTGATAAAGTTAACACGATTGAAGGCGGTGCATTGAAAATTGCCAACCTGAATATCACCAATCCTACCGTTCTGGTTGGTTTGTTTGTTGGTGCGTGCTTGCCGTTTGTGTTTGCGGCTCTCACCATGAACTCGGTTGGTCGTGCGGCACAGAGTGTTGTGAAAGAAGTGCGTCGTCAGTTTAAAGAGATTAAAGGCTTGATGGAAGGCGAGGCTGAAGCGGATTACGCCAGTTGCGTTGACCTGTGCACTAAGGCCAGCCTGCGTGAAATGGTGCTTCCCACCATTGTTGCAGTGGTTGTGCCGATCATAGTCGGTATGGTGTTGGGTTGTACGGGTGTTGTGGGTATGCTTGCCGGTGCAACGGTTTCCGGTTTCCTGATGGCGATTTTTATGTCCAATTCCGGCGGTGCTTGGGATAATGCAAAGAAATACATTGAAAGCGGTGCACACGGCGGCAAAGGTTCTGACAACCATAAAGCCACCGTTGTGGGCGATACGGTTGGCGATCCTTTCAAGGATACCGCAGGCCCTGCAATCAATATTTTGATTAAATTGCTTTCTATGGTTTCCATTGTATTTGCCGCTTTGGTGGTACAAAGTTCGATATTGTAAGCTACAAAAACGCCTTGAGAATATCTCGAGGCGTTTTTATCTTTCGTTAACATCTTGCGCTTTGTGTTCAGATTTGATATACTGTTTAAAAATACGGTTTCCTTTTGAAAGGCGGTTGTGCTATGAGAAGAATGGTAGCGTTGTTTGCGATTGTTTTGCTGATTTGTTGTGTATTTGTCGGGTGCAAAACAGAGGAAGAACAACATGTGGTGGCTACACATATTATGTTTAACAATACTGAAGTGAAACTGGGTGCGGTGTATGATAGCACTCTGGCTGAGGCACTTGGAAAAGTTGCAGGCACAGAAGAAATCTCCAGTTGTCATTACGATGGTATGGATACCATCTATCGTTATGGAGATCACCTGCAGATTTACACCTATCTGTCCGAAGGAAAGAATGTGATGTATACTTTGAAAATAGGTAACGATCGTATTAAAACTGCGGAAGGTGCTTATGTAGGCATGACCTATGAGCAGATTGTGGAGTTGTATGGTGAAGAATACACCGAATTGCCCAACGGCATTTCCTATCCGTTACCTGTTGAAAAACAACACCTGATTTTCCGTATGAAAGACGATGTTGTAACCTACATTGAATATTATGCCGAATAAACCAAAACCGCCGAATATTCATTCGGCGGTTTTTCATATATATTCAGGATGATAAATGAAATCGCAATGAGAAAGGATACGCGTTTTGTATAATACATAAGTTTTGTTGTTTGGCCATTGTATCCGTTGACTTTTTCGATAAAAAGCGGTAAAATAATTGTTTGTAAAGCGGTTGTCGGCGGATAATCGACAACACGCGTTGTATACTGTATTTGAAAGGGGCGTCATGATGGAAGAACGTGTATTGTTGATTGTCAATCCGTGTGCCGGGCAGAAACAAGCCAAGCGGTATTTGGCGGATATTTTATGTCTGTTTCGCGAACACGGATATATTACTACCGTCATGATGACAAATGCGCGCGGCGATGCGGTTCAACTTGTGAAACAATACGGTAACGAGATGGATAAAATCGTGTGCATCGGTGGGGACGGTACGTTTAACGAGGTTATGAACGGTGTGTTGGAAGCAGGGCTCAATATACCAATCGGATATATTCCTGCGGGCAGTACCAATGATTTTGCCAATAGTTTGAAACTGCCCAAAAATATTATGAAAGCCGCCAAACTGGTTGTAGAAGGTCAACCACGCAGCATTGACGTGGGACGGTTTGGGGATCGGTATTTCTGCTACGTTGCATCTTTTGGCGCGTTCACGAAAGCATCTTATTCCACGCCTCAAAACGTTAAAAACGCATTGGGGCATTTGGCGTACGTGTTGGAGGGGATCAAAGATATTCCGTCCATCCGTCCGATACATTTGCGGTTTGATACGTCGGAGGGTACGTTGGAAGGAGATTATCTCTTTGGCGCTATCAGCAATTCGACGTCGGTTGGCGGTATTTTGACGCTGGATCCCGATGTTGTGGATATGAATGACGGGAAATTTGAATTGTTGTTGGTGAAATCTCCTGCTAATATCAACGAACTGAATGAGATTATTATTGCGCTGACCACTCAAAAGTACGACTATCCTGCACTGTCTTTTTGTGCAACATCCGAGGTTACAATATATGCACCGAAAGATATGAAGTGGACGTTAGACGGTGAATGCGCGGACAGCGGAGAGAAAACGGTGGTTCACAACATTCACAGCGCTATTCAGCTGATTATGTAAAATATCACGGGAGTGATAGAATGAAAAGAATTGTTACAATACAAGATATTTCCTGTGTTGGAAAATGCTCTTTAACTGTCGCGCTGCCCATTATTTCTGCGATGGGCATTGAAACGGCGGTGCTGCCGACGGCGGTGTTATCCACCCATACGGCGTTTTCGGATTTTTTCTTTCGTGATCTGACGGCGGATATGTCTAAGATCAGCGAGCAATGGGAACGTCAGAATTTGCAGTTTGATGCGATATATACCGGTTATCTCGGTTCTCCGGAGCAGGTTAAACACGTCAGTGAGATTATGGATCGCTTTGGCGGCAATGATACGTTGGTAGTTGTCGATCCCGTGATGGGGGATAACGGCAAGTTGTACACCGGATTTACCGAAGGATTTGCCGAGAAAATGGCAATGCTTTGCAGTAAAGCGGATGTTATCGTCCCGAACATGACCGAGGCTACGGCTTTGTTGGGTATGCCGTATCAAGAGAACTATAATCTTGCGGATGTGCGGGGAATGCTGAGCCGTTTGACCGCTATGGGCGCTAAAAAGGCTGTGCTGACAGGGGTTGTGTTCCCATCCGGAGAGGTGGGGGCTATGGCTTACGATCGGGAATCGGATACATATTTGTCGTATTCTCGCGAATATATCACCAAAAATTTCCATGGCACAGGGGATGTGTTCGCCTCCACGTTGACCGGCGCGCTGGTTCGTGGATTATCGCTTTTGGATGCTATGAAATTAGCAGTGGATTTTACGGTGGAATGTATTCAGAAAACCATGGACGATCCTGCCGCGGTATGGTACGGTGTGAATTTTGAACAGGCGTTACCGTCTTTGATGGATACGTTCAAATAAAAACGGCGTTTACACCGAGTGGCATAAACACCGTTTTGAAATGTTTTATGTGATTTTTCCTTGTTTGAACTGTTCGGCAAAATCAATGTGATCCAAGCGGAATTCTTTGCCGTTTAAATATTCCAGTTCTTCTCCGGGGGTTTCGAAGTCGAACTGCAAGCGATACGAGCACAGTTGCTGTTTGGAATAGCCCGTACCTTTATTCAGGGCGTTGGTACCGTATTTTCCGTCTCCTAACAGAGGGTGGCCGATAGAAGCCAGATGTGCGCGAATCTGATGGGTACGTCCGGTCAGCAATTCGATTTCCAAGAGGGAATAGCGGTCGTTTTCGTTCAGAACGGTGTATCGTGTGGCAATTTGTCTCGATCCGTTTTTGGCGCGATCGGAAATGTATACACGATTTTGTTGCTCGTTCTTCTCCAGATACCCTTCTAACGTGTCATTTTTCTTCTTGAAAGTGCCGTGCACGATACAAAGATAATATTTATGTAATTCGCGCCGCTTCATTTTCTCGTTTAAAATACGCAATGCAACGGCGTTTTTCGCGGAGATGACAATACCGCTGGTGTTTCGGTCGATACGGTTGACTAAAGCAGGTGTAAAGCTGTTTTCCTTGCTGGGGTCATATTCGCCTTTTTCGTATAGGTAGCGTTGTATCCGCAGAATCAGAGTATCGCGATATTCGTTTTCATCCGGATGTACCAACAGCCCTGCAGGTTTGTTGGCTAAGAGGATGTTTTCGTCTTCGTACAGGATATCCAATTCTTTTCCTGCGGTCATAAAATCCGGCGTAGACGGACCTTCCGCTAACACGTCATCTTTCAAATATAACGTGATCACGTCGCCTTCTTGGACACGGGTAGAAATCTCGCACCGTTTGCCGTTCAGTTTGATGTTCTTGGTGCGAATACCTTTGTACATGAGCGATGTGGGCAATTCGCGAAATGTTTTTGTGAGCAATTTATCCAATCGTTGCCCGGCGTCGTTGGCGTTAACCGTAATACTTTTCACCGAAGATACCTCACTTAATTTGCAAAATACGAGCGTTGATTCGCTTGGTGCTATTTAGTATAACATATATTTTTCATAATTACAAAGCATTTATAAAAAAGGATGTAAGAATATGGCGGCGAAATCTCAAAAATCAAACGACGAGAAGAATGTCCATAAAGGTCACCGCTTGCGTGTCAAACAACGCTTTTTGCGCGAAGGACTTGAAAACTTCGAGCCGCACCAGATTCTGGAGTTGCTGTTGTTTTACGGTATTCCGATGAAGGATACAAACGAGATTGCACATCGTTTGTTGGAAACGTTTGGCAGTATTTATAAGGTGATGGAAGCGTCTTATGAAGATTTGAGACGGGTTCCCGGTATGACCGACCACGCGGCGTTTTTGATCGCGTTTTCCTGCCAGTTGGTGAAACGCTATTGGACTGAGCGCTGTGCGCTGGGGACGGTTGTGTATTCCAGCCGTGATATTGGTGATTACATCAAATATCATTTCATCGGTGAAAAAGTAGAGTCTGTTTACTTGATTTGTATGGATTGCCGTGCTAAAATACTGAATTGTACGCGCATCGCTGAAGGGGATATCAATTCCGCGAAGATCGATTATCGGAAAGTTCTGGAAATCATTTTGCGGGATAACGCAACGCAAATCGCACTTGTCCACAACCATCCGACCGGACATGCGTTTCCGTCGAAAGCAGATATCTCGTTCACATTTGACCTGTTGCGCAGATTGCAGATTATCGAAGTGCATATATTGGATCACATCATAGTTTCCGAAAACGATTTCATTTCGATGGCGGAAACACCCGATTACGCGACCTTGTTTAACGTACGGTATCTGTCCGAAGAAATGCGTCGTGAAAAGCAGAAGAAATTCGAAAAAGCTGGCGAAGATATTTGAATGATCAGGAGTTGCAAGCATGTATACGATCAAAACCAAAAAAGTATTAAATCCAACTGTCGTGTTGATGGAAATCGAGGCGCCTGCAGTTGCGCGCAAAGCCAATCCGGGACAGTTTATCATTCTGCGCGTGGATGAAAACGGCGAACGAATTCCGTTGACCATTGCGGATTATAATGCGGATGCCGGTACGGTAACCATTATTTTTCAAATCGTTGGCTCCACCACTAAAAAACTGAGTTACCTGAATGAAGGTGAATGCGTTCACGATTTTGTGGGACCGCTTGGAAAAGCGACCGAAACGGAAGGAAAGAAGAAAGTTGCTGTGGTTGGCGGCGGCGTCGGCTGTGCAATTGCTTTGCCCGTAGCGAAAAAGTTCCACGAGCAAGGCACGGAAGTGCACGCGATTATCGGTTTTCGCAACGAGGATTTGGTCATTCTGCGCGAAGAGTTTGCCGCGGTCAGCGATCGACTTTTCTTGATGACCGATGACGGTTCTTGCGGTGAAAAAGGTTTGGTTACCGATGCGCTGAAACGTCTGATTGACAGCGGAGAAGAGTATGATGAAGTTATCACAATCGGACCGCTTGTGATGA
This sequence comes from Acutalibacteraceae bacterium, assembly GCA_045649855.1. Taxonomy (GTDB): domain Bacteria; phylum Bacillota; class Clostridia; order Oscillospirales; family Acutalibacteraceae; genus URNF01. The sequence goes on from JAZRQN010000069.1 coordinate 26,585, forward strand.
TGAAGTTTGTATGTGCTTTGACCAAACAGTACGGTATCAAAACGGTAGCCAGCATGAACCCCATTATGATTGATGGGACGGGTATGTGTGGCGGCTGCCGCTTGACCGTAGGCGGTGAGACGAAATTCGCATGCGTGGACGGTCCTGAATTTGACGGACACCTGATCGATTTTGATGAGGCTATGGCGCGTGGTTCGATGTATAAAGATTTTGAACGACACCAGTATGAAGAGACTTGCAATCTCTTTTCTAAGGAGGTGCAGTGATATGGCGAATATGTCTATGCAGAAAAACGAGATGCCTACACAAGCACCTGAAATTCGCTGTCATAATTTTGATGAGGTTGCGTTTGGATATTCTGCTGAGCAGGCGATTGATGAAGCCGGACGTTGTTTGCAGTGCAAAAAGCCGCTGTGCGTAAGCGGTTGCCCTGTGCAGATTGATATTCCTGCGTTTATTGCTAAGGTGGCAGACGGCGATTTTGACGCCGCTTATGACATTATTGCAAACTCCAGTTCTTTACCTGCAGTTTGCGGTCGTGTATGTCCGCAGGAAAATCAGTGTGAAGGCAAATGCGTGCGCGGCATCAAGGGAGAACCTGTTGCCATCGGTCGTTTGGAGAGATTTGTGGCAGATTACCACAATGCAAAATCCAATCAAAAAGTGGCGAAGCCCGCCACGAACGGCCGCAAGGTTGCGGTGATTGGTTCCGGTCCTGCGGGCTTGACTTGTGCGGGTGATTTGGCGCGCCGTGGCTATAAAGTAACGGTATTTGAGGCGTTGCATACGGCAGGCGGCGTGTTGGTGTACGGAATTCCTGAATTCCGTTTACCCAAAAGCATTGTGCGCAAAGAAATCGCTGGATTGCAAGCAATGGGCGTGGAGATTGCGACCAACGTTGTGGTCGGCAGAACCATCTCGATTGATGAATTGATTCACGAACAGGGTTTTGAAGCGGTATTTATCGGTTCAGGTGCAGGTTTGCCTCGTTTTATGAAGATTCCGGGTGAAAACTTGAAAGGCGTGTATTCTGCAAATGAGTTTCTCACTCGTGTGAATTTGATGAAAGCGTATCTGGCGGACAGCGAAACGCCCATTCACGTCGGCAAAAAAGTTGTGGTTGTCGGCGGCGGTAATGTGGCGATGGACGCTGCGCGTTGTGCACTGCGTTTGGGAGCAGAGGAAGTATCCATTGTGTATCGTCGCTCAATGGAAGAATTGCCCGCTCGCCGCGAGGAAGTGGAGCACGCCGAAGAAGAGGGCGTGCGGTTCCGTTTGTTGAGCAATCCGTGCGAAATCATTGGTAATGAAAACGGCTTTGTATCCGGTGTTCGCTGTGTGGAAATGGAATTGGGAGAAGCGGATGCATCCGGCAGACGCCGCCCGCGTGAAAAGGCGGATTCCGAGTTCCTGGTCGAGTGCGATTGCGTGATTATGTCCATCGGTACTTCGCCCAATCCGCTGATCAAATCCACTACCAAAGGATTGGATACACAGAAATGGGGCGGCATTATCGCGGATGAGCAAACCGGTTTGACTTCCTTGGAAGGTGTGTATGCAGGCGGAGATGCTGTTACGGGTGCTGCTACGGTTATTCTGGCTATGGGCGCAGGTAAAAATGCTGCACAAGCTATTGACGAGTACTTAAAATCAAAAAAATAAACATAAAAAAAGAACTCTCATTGAGAGTTCTTTTTTTATGCCTTTTCGGTCAATTCTTTTACACAGGACGGACAAATGTTTTGCCCTTTAAAGGTGGTAACGTCGCGTGCGTTGCCGCAAAAAATACAGCACGGTTGGTATTTTCGTAACAAGATCATGTTATCTTCCGTGAAGAATTCCAAAGAATCGTTTTCTTTGATACCCAGCAGGGTGCGCGTTTCCATCGGCACGGTAATTCTGCCGAGTTGGTCCATCTTTCGTACAATACCGGTAGATTTCATAATCTCACCTCCATCCCCAAATTTTTACAAATCTGTTTATATTATAGCATTTTTTTAGTAAATGTCAAACCTTTCGACAAAAAAGCTGTAAAAATAACGGGCGGTTCGAATGAACCGCCCGTTATCGGAACTCAGCAGCCGCAACCGCAACCGCAGTCGCAATCGTTACCGTCGATCAACAGAAGGATGACGATAATGAACAGCAACCAGGAGCAATCCAGACCGTTAAACAGGTTACGCAGACACATGTGTTCCCACCTCCTTCATCATTCCCATAGTATGACGAGGTGGTTAGGATGGTGCGTGTATAAGGTGAAAAAAATCGCCATATACTTCAATTATAACGATTGAGAGGGGGGTGCGACAGATGCAATATCGGTTCAAAGGTTTTACCGAAAAGGCAAACATCGCATTAAATCTGTCTGTTTTGGCGGCACGTGCGTTTGGTCATACGTACGTAGGAACTGAACATCTGCTTTTAGGCTTGTTACGAGAAGGAACAGGTGTGGCCGCTACAGCACTTTGCGGTTTTGGAGTTACTGCCACGGTGTATGAAAAAAGAGTCCTCGCGACAGAATCCACCGGTGCGTATACTTATGTTACACCGCAGGATATGACACCGCGTGCTAAAGCAACGCTCGAGAAAGCGGCGGAAGAATCGCATAAAACGCAGTACGGATATATCGGGACCGAGCATTTGCTGACGGCATTGTTGAAAGATACAGACAGTATTGGCGTTCGTTTGTTGTGTTCGATAGAGCCTCGCATCGATAAAATTGAAAAATCCCTTCAGGATGCCTGTAAATCACCGTATACGGCGATAGGGAAAAAGAGCGTGCGGGACGTTCCGAAGGGGGCACTTGCACAGTACGGTAGAGATTTGAATGCTATGGTAAACCGTGGGAAAATAGATCCTGTAATCGGACGAGAGAAAGAAATTGATCGTGTGATTCGGATTTTGGTGCGCCGCACGAAAAATAATCCTTGCCTTGTCGGTGAACCCGGGGTCGGTAAAACTGCTGTTGCGGAAGGGCTGGCGGCAAAGATCGTTGCCGGTATGGTGCCGGAACAATTGTTAGATAAGCGTGTGTTTTACTTGGATCTCAACAGCATGATTGCCGGAACGAAATATCGAGGTGATTTTGAAGAGCGCATCAAGCAGGCGATCGAGGAGATGATTCGAAATCAGAATATCATTTTGTTTATCGATGAATTACACACATTGATTGGCGCAGGTACGGCTGAAGGGGCAGTGGATGCTTCCAACATTTTAAAACCGTATCTTGCACGCGGTGAAATACAGGTAATCGGTGCTACAACTTTGCAGGAATACCGTCGTCATATTGAAAAAGATATGGCTTTGGAAAGAAGATTTCAGCCAGTGAAATTGGAAGAACCGAGCGCTGATGCAGCGAAAACGATTTTGTTTGGTTTGCGGGATCGCTATGAAGCGTATCATAAAGTGAAAATCAGCGATGAAGCGATACGGGCGGCGGTGGATTTGTCGGTACGGTATATTACAGATCGGTTTTTGCCGGATAAAGCGATTGATGTTATGGATGAGACGGCTGCGGCGGTGCGGTTGCGCGAGATTGATAACGATTCTGAATTGTGCCGCTTAAAAGACCGCATTCTCGAATTAGACGTTGAAACAGCGGTAGATTTACGAGATGAAGAACAACAGTTAGTTGAAAACTTAACCACGGCACAGGAGAAATATTGCCGCGAAAAGCAGGGACAGGTGCGTGTGGTTACGGCAGCAGATATTGCTCTAACGGTGTCGGAATGGGTGGGGATACCCATTACAAATATATCCAAAGCGGAAGAAGAGATGTTGCAATCTTTAGAATCGCAAATCGAGAAACGTGTTATCGGGCAATCGAATGCGGTGAGCGCAGTGGCGAGAGCGGTTCGGCGTGGGCGTTTGGGAGTTCGCGATCCCAAAAGACCGATCGGGTCGTTTTTGTTTTTGGGACCAAGCGGTGTCGGGAAGACGGAATTGTGCAAAGCGGTCGCTACGGTGTTGTTTGGTAGTGAAGAGCATTTGATTCGATTGGATATGTCGGAATATATGGAAAAGCA
>JAZRQN010000070.1:0-7115 GCA_045649855.1 Acutalibacteraceae bacterium
GAGCCCCTGAAGCCCATCGTGCGTCAGCCGCTCGAGCCCACCGGCCTCACCGAGAAATTTGACACGGAGTGCCGCGTTGCCGGCGGCGGTGTAACCGGCCAGGCCGGCGCTATCCGTCACGGCATCTCCCGTGCACTTCTCCAGTACAACAGCGAAGAGCTCCGCTCTCAGCTGAAGAAAGCCGGCTTCCTGACCCGCGATCCTCGCATGAAGGAAAGAAAGAAGTATGGTTTGAAAGCTGCTCGTCGTGCACCGCAGTTCTCCAAACGCTGATCTTCACGATTTCAAAACAAACAAAACCCCGAAACCATCACGGTTTTCGGGGTTTTCTTTTTACCTCAAAATCTATCTTGGTGCAAACTTGGTGCAAATTATTTTAAAAGGACTATGACACACGAAATGTCATAGTCCTTTTTATGTATTACTTATACACCCAATCTGTCACGAATATCGTTTAACCATTCGCCTTTATACTTGAAATAGCAAGGACCGTGAACGGCATATGTAACATTTGAGAGCTTGGCTGCCAAAGCAGAAAGCGAGTAAGCAGTACCTTCATATTCAACTCTTTTGTTATCAATGACGGTACATTCAATGTCGGTTTCTTGTGTTGCAGTTTTCCAAAATCGCAAAGTTGCCCCAATGGGAATATTACAAAGTGAGAACGAAAAAGGAACGGCTCGTGCCTTTCTCTCTTCAACTATTTCTTTTGCAACCCCTTCTGCATCTATATCTTCATCGCTCGGCGGAATCAACTTCAATTTGTCAGCACATCCATGAATCTCTGCAATGGCTTCTAAAATAGAATAAGCATCTTCGGGTTTCATAGCATAAAATTCGCGGACTCTCTTTTGTCCTTTAAAGTTATCTATGGACCGCAAATTTGGATTTAGTTTATCTATTATGGTGTGAATCTTTAAGTCTGATAATCGGGAATTAACTTCATAGGTTGCATAAACCCGAAAAGCAAACGGAATGCATTCACTTCGGTTTAACTGTTGTAATCTATTGTCAATATCATCTGCATATCCTATCTTCACATAATCGGGAAATGAGGGGTTGGTTAAGATATATATTACACCCTTACTTGATTCCATACTATACTCCTATTCATCTTGATATTCAAGAACAATGTGAACTTTTACATTCAATTTCTCGTCTGCCTGTATTATTTCGGCAATATGTCCGCCCGTTATTTCATAACCCTCATTTGCAAGAGAATCAATTTTATCCGCTATCCGCTTATGAAGATATCCTATATCATATGCATTTTGAGTTGATACAAGATAACTGTCGTTTTCGTCTTGGTCAAATGTCAATGTGTCTCCGATTGAGCACTGCTTGATTTCAAACTGCATTTTCGGTGTTCCGTTATAAACTAACATCGTGTCAAATGATACGGGTGGGAAATTGCTATTTCTGACCTTTTTGGGCTGCTCTGTTGGGGTAAAGGAGTTTCGTTCAGTTTGTGCCGTTTCTTGTTTAGTGGGTGTTTCTGCAAAATCGGTTGTTGTAACACCACTTTTGATTTTTGCTACTTTTTTATAGGTCTTACCGACTGAACCAAACAGAATAGCAAGACCAATAAAAATCAAACCTATCGGTAATGTGAACACACCTGCAATGCCCATTATCCAAGCAACGATAATTAGAAATGTGCCTGTGCCTTTGTATGTACTCGCAGAAGAGGGATACTTGCTAATATCAATTACAGGAGAGTTCTGTTGAGCTGGCTGTTGATGGCCTTGATAATTAACCGTTGAATTATTAGATGAAGTTTTATGTGATGTAGAATTTATTACATCATTAACACCAAAGGTTGTCTTGTTGTAAACTTTATTATAGACCGCTTTTTTAGGATTGTTGATATAACCCATACCTTTTTGGCCATATAAAGGATTTACCGCTTTGTTTACTGCCCTTTTGAGTTTTCCTGTTGTGCGAGCACTAATAGACCTTTTTATGCTCGGCTTCCTCATACCAATTTTCATATTACCCCTCGCAATTTTTACTTTTTTCTATTTTACCACAAAAAGACGAAAAACACAATATCTTGCAATCATATGAGTCATGATGATTCTTTATAGAATCTTTATGACTCTTTTTCTTTATATAAGACTCTTTATTAATCATGATGATTATATAAGTATCATGAGTCTTTGTTTTAAACATATATTCGTATGCTTTTTGGACATACTGTTGGTGTATGTTGAGAGGAGAGAGCAAATGGATATTTTGATGTTGGTGAAAGCGTTTGCGGTGGGCGGCGGCATCTGCGTGGCGGCGCAACTGTTGATTGATTATACCAAGTTTACCCCTGCGCGCATTCTCACCACCTTTGTTGTGTTGGGCGTGTTGCTGACCGCCGTTCGCGTGTACGAACCGCTGGTTCAATTTGCGTCCGCAGGCGCCACCGTACCGCTCACGGGATTTGGGTACACCCTTGCCAAAGGCGTGGAAAAAGCGGTTGCGGAAAAAGGGTTGCTGGGGGTGTTGCAAGGTGGACTCAACGCCGCGGCAGGCGGCATTACCGCCGCCATTCTGCTCAGTTTTCTGGGCGGTCTGTTTTTCAAATCGGGGGATAAATCGTAATGCAGGTGCCATAAACTCCGCACAGGCGATCCTTGCCTCCCTCATCGAGGGAGGTGCCGAGGAACGAGGCGGAGGGAGTAGAGTGTGTGCTGACAAACTCCCTCAGTCTTTTTGCCTCTACGATCACACCACAAGTGACGTGCAGGGTGGGGGTTGTCTCCCGCCGTGATTGTTGCGAATGTAAACTCGAATATCTTCAAACAATAAAAGGAGAGGCTTCGCCTCTCCTTTTTTATCGCTTTTATTGAATTTCCTGTTCCAACTGTCGAAATTCTTCGGTGTCGAAAAAGTCGGTGATGGTGATTCCAAGACCATCGCATAGTTTCTTGATAGTGGAAATGCCGGGATTTTGGCTCTGTCCGTAGAAAATGGATTTCACGGTGGTATACGGCACGCCCGACATGCTTGCCAATTGACAGAAATTGAGGTTTCTATCGTAACAAAGTTGCTCAAACCGCCGCTTAACAGCCTGTGTAATACTCATAGCCATCCCTCCCTTACAGAAACAGTGTATACTTTCTGCAAGGGTGAAATAGACTATATTTTATACGACCGTACTATATATCGTCTTTTCGGAGCTGCAAAACAGCTGACGCTATAAATTCTTCCACCGATACGGAGATACCTGCGGCTATAAGTGCTTTTTGCATTTCCCGTTCGATATATTCTTCGGAAACGCCTTCTTTTTCAGCAAGGTTTCGCAAAATATCTGCATACTGCATTTTCACCCCTCCTTTTGGATCTAATATACTATATATCGTCTATCGAATATTGTCGCATACGGTCGGTGAATAAAAAATTTAAATGCGTGAAAATCACGCAATCCCATCACGGGACGGGAAACCCGCTCCTACGATCACACCACAAGTGACGTGCAGGGTGGGGGGTTGCCTCCCTCATCGAGGGAGGTGCCGAGGAACGAGGCGGAGGGAGTAGAGCGTGTGCTGACAAACTCCCTCAGTCTTTTTGCCTTTGGCAAAAATCCAGCTCCCTCATCGAGGGAGCCGAGACGGACACAGCTTTTCGTTCCTACAATACCACCACAAATGTGTGCAAAAAACAAAGCGACAACACATTTTTGGATGTGTTGTCGCTTGTCCTTACATATTATCTGTCAGCGCCATCAAAGCGGCGAGTGCCGCGATGGGGGCGGTCTCGCACCGCAGGATGCGCGGACCGAGCGTTGCAAGGGTTGCACCGTTTTGGGTCAGCGTTTCAATCTCATCGGGAGCGATACCGCCTTCGGGACCGATGAAGATAGCGGCCTCATCCGAAAGGGTGGGCGCAATGGCGGTCAGCTTTTCACCGCCGCACTCATAAAAGACCACCGTTTTGGTGTTCGCCATTTCGGCGGCCGCCTGTTTGAACGTGATGGGCGCGGATACCTGTGGCAAAATGCCTCTGCCGCTCTGTCCTGCCGCTTCGTCTGCAATTTTTTGCCAACGCGCCACCTTTTTGACGTCCCTCTCGCTCATTTTGGCGATACTGCGCGCGGTAACCACCGGCACGATGCGGTAAACGCCCAGTTCCACCGCTTTTTGAATGATCAGTTCCAGTTTATCCCCTTTGGGCAAGCCTTGATACAAGGTGAATCGCACGGTCGGCTCGGATACGGTGGTTTTGACCTCTTTCACCGCAAGGTCAATTCGCTCGGGCGAAACTCCGACCAGTTCGCATTCGAAATCCGTGCCCTGTCCGTTGCACACGGTGAGCGCGTCCCCCTCTTTCATACGCAGGGAACACGCGATGTGTCGCGCGTCCTGTCCCTCGATTGAAAAGGCGTTGCCGTCAGCGTTTTCCAAAAAGAATCGCGGCATTACGTTACCTCTTTTCCGTCAAATCATTTGGTGGTGCACTTGAGGCACACCCAACCGCGGCTCTCAAACCGCTCGACAACCGCAAATCCGGCGGCATCCAGCGCAGGCAGAACGTCCGCCTCGCGCGAATCGATGATACCCGAAACGATGTAGGTGCCGCCGTCTTTGAGGAACGGGCGCACCGCAGGGGACAGCATAATGATCGCGTCCGCCACAATGTTGGCGACCACCACGTCGAAAGTACCCGACACCTTGTCCACCAGATCGCCCTCCACGATTTGATAAGTGGGGGCGGTCATATCGTTTTCAACGCCGTTGTCAATGGCGGTGCGTACCGCCAGCGGATCGATATCCACGCCCAGCGCGGATTTTGCACCCAGCAGCAGCGCGGCGATGGACAAAATGCCGCTGCCGCAACCGACGTCCAGCAAGGTATCCCCCTCACGCACCGCGTTTTCCAAAACGGTGAGTACCAGTCGGGTGGTGTCGTGTCCGCCCGTGCCAAACGCCATACCGGGATCGATTTTTAAGATCTGTCTGCCCTGCGCGAGTTCACCCGGCTGTTCCCAGGAGGGGCAGATGAGCAGTTTTTCGCCCACCACCAGCGGTTTGAAATACTTTTTCCAGTTGTTCGCCCAGTCTTCCTCGCGCACCTCGTCGGAGGATACGGTGTGAGCAATTCCCTCGGCGGTCAACCGCTCGCGCAGAAACGCTACCGCTTCCGCAGGGCTTTCGTCGGGGTCGATGTACAGGTGGATGATGGAATGGGTGCGATCTTTGGCGAGCAGGTCCTCGTCAATGAGGTCGATGTGCGCAATTTCGCGTGCGCCCTCTTCCAGATCGCTGTAATCTTCAACGTAAATGCCGTACGGCACCGCCATGTTGGCGATCGCCGAGGCAACCTCGGTATCTTTGGTAGGGACAAACAGTTTGATTTCGGTCCAGTCCATAACGGTCTCCTTTTATATATAAGGTATATATATATTATAGAATAGCACATCGTTTCCAAAAACGCAACCGAAACCGCCGCAGTTTTTATTTGCAATCCCCACGGTTTTCCTGTACAATGAAAGCAACCTCATTTTACAAACGGAGGACACCGATGATCAAACGATTTTTACACTATTATAAACCGCACAAAAAACTGCTCACCCTCGATCTGCTCGCCTCGCTGTTCGTGGCGCTGATCGGCGTGGTGTATCCCATCGTTACCCGTCTGATGCTGGGCGATCTCATTCCCAATCAGAAATACGCGTGGGTGGTGGTGTACGGTCTTACGCTGCTGTGCCTGTACGCCGTTCGCATGGCGCTCAATTTTTTCATCCAATATCAAGGACACGTGATGGGCGTGCGTATGCAGGCGCAGATGCGCAGTGAGCTGTTTGCGCATCTGGAAAAACTGCCGTTTTCGTTTTACGACAATCACGAAACGGGAAAAATCATGTCCCGTCTGACCCACGACCTCACCGACATCAGCGAACTGGCGCACCACGGTCCCGAAACGGTGATCATTTCCTCCATCTCGGTCATCGTGTCCTTTGCTTATCTTGCGACCATTCATTGGGGCTTGTCGCTCATCGTGTTTTGCTGTGTGCCGTTTTTGGTGGTGGTGTCGCTGTTCACCAGAACGCGTATGCGCAAAGCGTTTCAGGACAGCAAGAAATCCAACGCGCTGATCAACGCGGCGCTGGAGAGCAGTATATCGGGCATCCGTGTTACCAAAGCGTTTGTCAACGCTGAGCGTGAGATCGAAAAGTTTGAAGAGGGCAACGAGGCGTTCAAAGAGGCGAGCCGCGATGCGTATAAGGCGATGGGACAATTCCATTCCTCCACCACCTTTATCACCGACGTGTTCAACGTGGTCATTCTGATCGCAGGCGGTTTGTTCCTGTATAAAGGCAGCATCAATTTTGCGGACTACTCCGCGTTCGTGGTATCCATCAACCTGTTTTTAGGGCCGATCAACACCCTCATCCGTTTTATGGAACAGTTCCAGAACGGCGCGGCAGGTTTCGAGCGGTTCGTGGAAGTGATGGATACGGCGCCCGAGGCGGATCACCCCGATGCGCGAGCGGTGGACCGTCTTTGCGGTGATATTCGATTTGAAAACGTGTGCTTTGGATACGGCGACACGGATGAAGTGCTCAAAAACGTGTCGTTGCACATCCCTGCAGGCAAAACCTTTGCACTGGTCGGTCCGTCGGGCGGCGGCAAGACCACCATTTGTCATCTGATTCCGAATTTCTATGATATCCGCGAGGGCGAGATCTACGTGGACGGCAATCCTATCCACAGCATGCGCAAAGAGGATCTGCGCCGCAACATCGGCATTGTGCAGCAGGACGTATACCTGTTCAATGCCTCTATGCGTGATAATATCCTGTACGGCCGTCCCGATGCCACCGACGAAGAGGTGGTGGAGGCGGCGAAACGTGCCAACCTGCACGAGTACATCCTGTCCTTGCCGGACGGATACGATACGGTCATCGGTGAACGCGGCGTGCGGTTGTCGGGTGGTCAAAAGCAACGCTTGTGCATCGCGCGCGTGTTCCTCAAAAATCCGCCCATTCTGATTTTGGACGAAGCGACCAGTGCGCTGGACAACACCACCGAAATCCTCATTCAGCACGCACTCGACGAGTTGTGCGTTGGGCGTACCACCCTGGTGGTCGCTCATCGCCTCACCACCATTCAGAATGCGGACGA
>JAZRQN010000071.1:0-14963 GCA_045649855.1 Acutalibacteraceae bacterium
GGTCGTTTGCTCGATTTTGATGGTTGTTCTTGATGTAAAGGTGGTTTTCTTTACGGTTGTCGGTTTAGCTGTTGTGGTGCGCTTCACCGACTGTTTTCCCTCTGTGGAGGTGCTCCCACCCGTCCTCTCGGCGGTGGTAGAGGTTATTACCGTCGTTCGTGTCGTACTTGCTGTTGTTTGGTCATTGGAAGCGGTCGTGTCTGCCGTGCTGACAGATGTCTGCACACCGCTCGTATCGGTTGCCTGCGTGTTCTCCTGCACCGACGAGAATATTTCCTCATCCGTGCAACCGCCAAAGCATACCAGCGCACACACGGCAACCACACACAACCAGCGTTTATATTCCATCATACGTATCACCTCTCGTAGTCATCGAGGAAGCTGTGAAGCTCATCACCTTTACGGTATCCCAATACTGTTTCCAGGTTCACGTTTTCGGCAGAACGGAAGATATTCACGTCCACCTGTGGATTTTCTTTACGCAGATCGGCAATGAGGCGTTTCACCTCTTGTCGTTTGGAATCCATCGTATCATTTTCCAGCCCTGCGGTCATACTGCAAGCACACCGCAGGAAGGTCAGATCGTTGTATCGTTGCCAACTGAGAATATCCGCCTCTTTGACCAGATACAACGGACGGATGAGTTCCATTCCCTCAAAATTGGTACTACGCAATTTGGGCATCATGGTACGCATTTCCGCTCTGTACAACATACTCATCAAATTGGTTTCAATCACGTCGTCAAAATGATGCCCGAGCGCAATTTTGTTGCATCCGAGTTGTTGCGCAAACTTATACAAATATCCACGGCGCATCCGCGCGCACAGGTAACACGGGTTGCCGTCCGTCTGCTTATCCACCCATTGAAAGATAGGGGCATCAAATATCTCGATAGGCACTTCCAGCTTGGCGGCGTTGTCGATGATCTGCTGACGGTTTTCAGGGGTATAGCCGGGATCCATCACCACGAATTTACAGGAAAACGGCACTTCACTGCCGTGGCGTTCCAACTCTTGCATACATTTGGCAAGCAACATAGAATCCTTGCCGCCCGAAATACAGACAGCCACCTTGTCTCCTGCCGACAACATCCGATACTCTTTCAGACCGCCGATAAAACGGTTCCAGATCTGTTTGCGGTATTTCTTGATAATACTGCGTTCAACCAACTGACATTCAGTCATCCGCCGCCACTCCTTTTTTACCGAGGAAACGACGCAACGTCTGCAACAGCGCACCGCCGTTGATCACAAACAGCACGGCAAGCAGCGCAATTTCGATATACACCCAGAACGAGATTTCCAGTATCATAATCACCGCCATCACGCTCACCAACGCAAAGTTGAGCAGGAAACGCGATACACTCCAATCAATCGGGATGAACCGGCGGGTATGCACCGCACGCACCACAAATGTGAGCATATAGCTCAGCGCGGTGGATATAGCGGCACCGTGCACGCCCCACACGGGAATCAGCACCATATTGCCGATAATGTTCATCCCTGCACCCAAACAAGAGGTCCACAGCGTGCTGCGGCTTTGCTTTTCCACCACGTACACCGTGCCAAGGAAGGTAACCAAACAAGAGAAAGTGGTCGCAATCAAAAGGGTCGGGATATACTGCCACGAATCGTAAAACGCATCCGACACCAGAATGTTGGTGATGATCTTGGAGAACAGAATCAATCCGCCGGCCGCTAAAAACATCACCGATTGGAACATCACAAACACTTTCGAGAAAAAGTCGCGACGTTCCTCTTTGCTTTTTTCAGATAACACCGACAACTGCCACGCATCCATAAAGATGCTGCAAAGCAGTATCAAAATGGTGGGGATTTTGTACGACACCGCATACAGACCGTTGTATTCATCTCCCAAGAACCATTTGATGATATAGCGGTCGGACACGTCGGTGATCCACCACAGCACGGTGGTGGGAATCATCGGGAGCGCATACCGCAACATCGCACTCCAGGTGCTTTTGCGCAGATACGAAAAGCGCAAATAGCGGTGCAATCCGCAGGCAATGATGAAATACACGGTAGAACCCACGTCCGCCAGCACGATCGCCAGCAAATAGCCGGTGATTCCCATATCCGCAAACAGCAAGAACCATACGTTGAACACAACCGTCAGCGCCGTACCGAGAATACCGCCCAGCGCAAACCGCTTGACACATCCGAGCGCTTTTGCCAGACGTGCACACAGATAGTGGATCATCGCGCACAAAATAAACAGGTAAATGAGCGGTAAATACTCACCGATACCACCGATCATCCGAAACACGGGGTACAACAAACAAAAACCGCCAAAGCCAATCGCAATGGTTACAAAACCGGATGTGAACACCGTTCGGGGATCATTCTCCCCGTCCGCACCAAAGCGGATGATGCTTTCGTTGATGCCCAGCGACACCACGGGGATGAGCAGATTTGCCGCCTGCACCAGCAAGTCCACAATACCGTATTCACCCTTGGTCAGTACGTGCGTATACAGCGGCATCAAAAAGAAGGTGAGCAGTTTAGAACCAAACGTGCCGATCGCCAAAATCGCCGCTGTGGAAAATAGTTTTTTATATCGATTCATAGAGAACCTCCATGATATTGACGTATTCAGTTTAGTATACTATTTTTTACGAAAAAAAGCAAGTGGCATTGACAACCGCGCACTTTAGCCTTAAAATTATAGGTAAGATATAGCGAAAAAAGAAGGTGCTGTATGGGACTGTTTGCCCGTAGAAAATACAAAAAAGAACGCGCACTCATCGAACAACTGATGGCGCGATTGGACGGCAAAGAACTGCAATACGTCGTGCGCCGTTCGGTGAAAGAGGACGGCTCTCCGAAAGAAGACGTACTCGGTAAAGGCGGTCGTATTATGGCGCCCGGCGATTTTGTCGCTGTGTATGCAGGACAAAAACAGGTGTTTATCAATCACGCACCTCGCACCGTTACGTTTGGTGAACTGATGGCACTCAACGGTGTGCGCATCGAGGGACACAATGAGTTGACCGATGCAAACGACGTGCTCATCGCATACTATTCCTACTATCGTAAATAAGGAGAATCCCATGGATATTATTGCAACACTCGCAAACGAACTGCACCTGCGTCAAAACCAGGTAGAAAACACTGTCAAACTGTTAGACGACGGCTGTACCGTCCCGTTTATTGCACGTTACCGCAAGGAAATGACGGGGTCTTTGGACGACCAGTTGGTACGTGAACTGTCCGAACGCCTTATCTATCTGCGCAATCTGGATGAGCAACGCGAAAAGGTACGCGCCGCCATCACCGAGCAGGAAAAGATGACCGACGAGATTGCGGCGGCTCTCGATGCGGCTGTTACGCTCACCGAAATCGAGGATATTTACCGCCCCTATCGCCCCAAACGCCGCACCCGTGCCTCTATGGCGAAAGAACGCGGACTGGAGCCTTTGGCGGACAAGCTGTACGCACAAGAAGCCAACTGTCCCGATCCCGTCGCTCTCGCCGCCGATTTTATCACCGAAGAAGTGCCCGATGCACAGGCGGCATTGCAAGGTGCTATGGATATTATCGCCGAAAATATTTCGGATGATGCCGCTACGCGCAAACGTTTGCGCAACATTTTGATGCTCAACGGCGATCTGGTTTCCAAAGGCGCTACGGAAGAAGAAAGTGTTTACAGTCTCTATTACGATTTCAAAGAACCGCTCAAAAAGATTGCAGGCCACCGCGTACTCGCGGTCAACCGCGGCGAACGAGAAGAGTTTTTGAAAGTATCCGTTTCTATGACGCCCGAAAAAGCACTGCGTGTGTTGGAATCGGTGCATATCAAGGAAGGCAGTGCCGCTACGCAGTATGTACGCGATGCCGCATATGATGCATACGACCGTCTGATTTTTCCCTCGCTCGAGCGTGAAATTCGCAATGAACTCACCGAAGTGGCGAGCGATGCCGCTATCAAAGTGTTCTCCGCTAACCTGCGCCAACTGTTGATGCAGCCGCCCATCAAAGGCAAAGTAGCCCTCGGTCTGGACCCCGGTTATCGCACCGGTTGCAAGGTCGCCGTGGTGGACGAAACGGGTAAAGTGCTGGATACAGGCGTTATCTACCCCGTGCCGCCGCACAATAAGATCGACGAGGCCAAACGCCTGGTTGCAGGCTGGATCAAAAAACACGGCGTAGAAATCATTGCTATCGGCAACGGTACTGCTTCTCACGAAACCGAAGTGTTTGCCGCAGAACTTCTGAAAACCATTCCCGAAAAAGTTTCGTATATGGTGGTCAGCGAGGCAGGCGCTTCCGTATATTCCGCATCCAAACTGGCGGCGGCGGAATTTCCTGATTATGACGTTTCTCTGCGCAGCGCGGTATCCATCGCGCGCAGATTGCAAGATCCGCTGGCAGAGCTGGTGAAAATCGACCCGAAAGCCATCGGTGTCGGACAGTATCAGCACGATATGCCGCAAGCGCACCTTGCCGATGCGCTGTCGGGTGTCGTTGAAGATTGCGTCAACGGCGTTGGCGTGGACCTTAACACCGCTTCTGCGCCCCTGCTCGCTCGTGTGGCAGGTATTTCCTCGGCGGTTGCGAACAACATCGTTGCCTACCGCGAAGAAAACGGTGCATTCTCCACCCGTACACAACTCAAAAAAGTGCCGAAACTCGGTCCGAAAGCATTTGAACAGGCGGCAGGCTTCTTGCGTATCCCTGAAAGTAAGCAGATGCTGGATCGCACCGCTGTTCACCCCGAAAGTTATGCGGCGGCGGAAAAACTGCTCGAATTGTTCCAGATGGACAAGAAAAAACTGCCTACATCCGCCGCAGGTCTGTCCGAAAAACTGGAAGCATACGGCACGCAGAAAGCGGCTGATGAAATCGGCGTCGGCGTGCCCACTCTGCTGGATATTGCGGCAGAATTGCAACGTCCCGGACGCGATCCGCGTGGTGAGTTGCCGCCTCCGTTGTTGCGCACCGACGTGATGGGTATGGAAGACTTGACCCCCGGTATGGAACTGACGGGTACCGTGCGCAATATCATCGATTTCGGCGCATTTGTAGATATCGGCGTGCATCAGGACGGTCTGGTGCATATCTCGCAGATCACCAACCGTTTTATCAAACATCCGCTGGAAGTGCTCAAAGTCGGCGATGTGGTGAAGGTATGGGTGCTCAAAGTAGACGTACCGCAAAAACGCATCAGCCTGACTATGAAACCGCCAAAAGCCGAACAGTAAGAGAGGTGTAGATATGATTTACCAACAGATTGAACTGAACGTAGATTGTGCCAAAGCAGGCGTGGAAGGTATCGCTCATGCGACCCTCACCGCCTACATCATCAACCCCGAAAAGGATATGAATCAAGACCTGCGCCGTCCTGCCGTGGTCATCTGCCCCGGCGGCGGTTACGGTTACACCTCTGCGCGAGAGGGCGATCCTATCGCCAGACGCTTTTTGGCGGCAGGATACAATGCATTTGTCCTGTGGTATGACGTGATGACCTTGCCGTTCCCCTCCCACCTGCTCACCGCCGCCAAAGCGGTGGCTACCGTGCGAGAAAACGCTGACGAATGGTTCACCGACCCTCAGAATATCACCATCGCCGGTTTTTCTGCAGGCGGACATCTGGCAGGCAGTCTCGGCGTGCTTTGGAATCGCGACTACGTCAAGGATGCCCTTGGCTACTACAACGCCGAACATCGCCCGAACGGTATGATCCTCTCCTACCCTGTTATCACTTCGGGAGAATTTGCACACCGTGGTTCGTTCACCAAACTGTTGCTTGACCGCTATAGCGACGAGTTGCTGGAAGAAACCTCGCTTGAAAAGCAGGTATCCCCCGATACGGTTCCCGCATTCATCTGGCACACCTTTGAAGACACCTGCGTGCCGGTAGAGAACTCGTTGATGATGGCGTCAGCCATGCGCAAACACGGCGTACCGATTGAACTGCACATCTTCCCCCGCGGCGGACATGGGTTGTCGTTGGTAACCCCCGAAGTAGGCGGTGGCCCTGCTGAATGCGCCGTCTGGACCGATATGGCTGTACGCTGGATCGACAATTTGAAATAAGAAATGAAAAAGCCGATGTAACGCTTGTTACATCGGCTTTTATTTTACAATATTTTCCTGTATCCGTCGCCGTATTGTAAACTGCGGGATACGCGGGACAAGGTCGCAGAGGAGATGTCTGTCTGTTCGATAATCTCCGCGTACGTCTTGCCTTCTTTCAGCAATTTTGCGGCGCGCAAACGCTGTGCCATCTGCTCGATCTCTTTATCGGTGCACAGATCAGCAAACAGTTGCTGACAATCCTGTACGTCCGTCAAAGATACCAATACCGCATATAAATCGTCTATCATGGCAGCTGTTGTTTTTCTGTCTTTCATGTCAAATACCTTCAAACGATTTACTGAGGAATGCACGCGTTTTCTCGGATTTCGGATGATCAAACACCTCGTCGGGCGTACCCATTTCTTCGATGACGCCATCCGCCATAAAGATCACTTTATCCGATACGTTGCGCGCAAATTCCATTTCGTGAGTTACAACGATCATGGTGCTGTCCTTGCTTTTCAGCGCACGAATAACCTTTAACACTTCACCCGTCAACTCGGGGTCCAGTGCCGAAGTCGGCTCGTCAAAGCACAGAATATCGGGCGACAATGCAAGCGCACGTGCAATCGCCACGCGCTGTTGCTGACCACCTGACAACTGGCAGGGATATTTATCCTGATGCGCCGTCATATCTACCTTTTGCAACAATCCGTCTGCCTTTTCATCTATCAGTTGTTGGGCTTGTTGCAGATCGGTACATTCAAGGTAGCTGCCCTCTTTTTTAATTTTTTCTTTCGCCAGCAAGCTTTCCGCAAGCGTGATATTGCGCTTGACGGTATACTGCGGAAACAAATTGAACTGCTGGAACACCAAACCGAAATGCAAACGATTTTCACGAACCGCCGCATCACTCAGCACCGTCTTATCTTCGGCATCAAACAGCACTTTGCCGTTTACCGAAATGCGGCCCTCCTGCGGTGTTTCCAGGAAGTTGAGACAACGCAACAACGTGGTCTTACCCGAACCGGACGAACCGATAATGGACAAAACCTCGCCTTTTTCAAGAGAAAAGGAGATGCCTTTGAGTACTTCGGTCTTGCCGAAACTTTTTTTGATGTCTTCTACTTGTAATACCGACATAGCTCTCCCCTCCTCTTAAGACTTGAAGTAGTCGAGTTTCTTCTCGACATACCCGAACAGCAAGGTGAGTGCACCACAGAACACAAGGAAGAACGCACCTGTATAGAACAGCGGCCAAATGATACCGTTGCTCGAAAAATGTGTGGCTTCCATCAACACTTCGCTGACCGCGATCACGCGCGCCAGAGAGGTATCTTTCACCAACGTGATAATCTCATTGCTCATCGGCGGTACGATGCGTTTGATCACCTGCAACAGCACGATTTTGAAGAAAATCTGCGTTTTGGTAAGTCCTAACACCTGTCCCGCTTCATACTGCCCTTTGGAAATGCTCTCAATGCCGCCACGGAAAATTTCGGAGAAATAACACGCATAGTTGATGACAAATGCAATCAATGCCGCCAACATACGATCGCGCATTGGTACGCCGAACACCAAACCCGGCACATAAAACACCACGAACAGTTGCAACATCAAGGGTGTGCCGCGAATACACCAAACAAACACCTTTACAAGGAAGCTTAAAGGTTTAAATTTAGACATAGAGCCAAAGCTGATCAACAAACCGAGAGGGATAGAAAAAAGCAGGGTTCCGAAAAACAACCTGCAGTTTTCTAAAAATCCCCCAGCCAGGCTCAATGTTACCTGCTGAAAAGACATACTATTAACCTCTTAGAATTTCGTTCTTATTTCGCTTTGATAACTTTTACCTGTTTGTTCTGCATATAGGGAATGGAAATGCTCATGTTTTCCAGTCTCTCTTCGGTAATGGTCATGCCGTTCCAGATGCAGTCAATGTTTTTGGAAGCCAATTCGGTCTCTTTGGAATCCCAATCGATTTCCTGGAATTTCACGGTAACGCCCAGTTTCGCGCCGACAGCTTTCGCAAATTCGGTTTCGAAACCAATCAGTTCACCGTTTTCGTCTTTGTAGTTCATCGGCGCAAAGTAGGTGATACCGACAACCAACTCGCCTTTGTCCATGATGTATTTGTAGTCGGAATCGGTGTCTGCCTGCACAAACGCATCAGACGCTTTGTCGCCCAGCAGGATGTCCTGCAGTTTGTAGGTGGTCGCGATGTTGGCGAGAGTGCCGTCAGCTTTCAGCTCACGAATGATCTCGTTGACCTTTGCGGTCATATCAGAACCTTTGCGGAACGCAATGCCGTATTCTTCTTCAGCAAAACCGTTGCCGTCTACAACCAGATCTTCATAGTCGGTGCCTTTGCCGATAGAACCGATGGACATAACGTAGTCCACGACAGCCGCATCCGCAGTGCCTGCTTTAACTTCCATCAGTGCTTTCGCCTGAGTGTCAACAGCAGTGTACTCATAGGTTTTGAAATCGTCGCCCTGCGCGACCTCTTCACCGGCAGAACCTTTTTCTGCCACAACTACGGGTTTGCCGCCGCAGCCGACCAAGCAGCCGAGCATCAGAACTGCAACCATCAACAATGCCAAAATCTTTTTCATATCAAAAACTCCTTTACACTTTCTTTTCGAAAGTTTTATGATGTGGTTATTATACTTCACTTCGCTAAAGTTGTAAAGTGTTTTTTATGCTTTTTTACAACTTTGTGCAAATTGTCTTCAAAACCCCGAAAATAAAAGGAGTGTCTGGCAAATTGACCAAACACTCCTATATACATTTATATTAGCGATTTTCGCCTACATAGAACAAGGCGATGGTGCCGGGGCCGGCGTGTGCGCCGATGACAGGGCCGACATAGTCGATGATCTGTACAGACGCACCGAATTTCAGTTGCAGGATTTCGGATAACTGTTTGGCTTCATCCAAGCAGTCGCCGTGGCTGATGAACACAGGTGCCGATTTATCGTATACCGTTTCACCATATTTATCTGCCACCGCTTCAATCGCTGCTTTTCTGCCGCGCGCTTTGAACATATTGATGAGATGTCCTTCGTCATCTACGTGCAAAATCGGTTTAATGCCGAGCATAGTGCCCACCAACGCCACCGCGCCGCTCACTCTGCCGCCGCGTTTCAGGAACATCAGGTCATCTACCGTGAACCAATGCACCAAACGGGGACGCAATTCTTCCACGTAGGCGTATACTTCATCCAGCGATGCGCCTGTCTGCTGTTTCTGAGCCGCCATATACACGAGCAGACCTTGACCCAAGGATGCACACAACGTATCAAACACCAGCAGTTTTCGATCCGTAAATTCTTCCGTCAACTCATCGGCAGCAATCACGGCAGATTGGTATGTAGTGCTCAATCCGGACGAAAAGCCTAAATACAGAATGTCTTTTCCCTGCTCCAGGAACGGGGTGAAAAACTCTTTGAAATTCGCGATATTCACAGCGGACGTACGCGCGTTCTTGCCTTCGCGCAACGCGTCGTAAAACGCTTTCACATCCACTTCATTGTTCTTTTTGCTGTCTTCGCCATCCACCAGCACATCCAGTTGAACGGCACTGACTCCCCATTGCTTCAAAGTCTCTTGACAGACATCGCAACAAGAATCCGTTAAAATGACAAAATCGGGCATACCACGTAACCTCCTGTATCAACGCACAATTTGCTGTATACAGCATACACGCAAATCTCCGCGAAGTCACGCAACTCCTGTCGCTTCCATCTCCACACGTGTGCGCACGCGCGGTAGAGTGTGGTTTTCCTTCTCTACCGACGGTAGAATTTTCGCGTTTTCCTCTTGAATATCGCCATTTTTTATGGTAGACTACGGTTGTATCATCATTTGTGTTTTACATGTCCGACGATTGATCGGTAGAATTTTCAAAAGGAGAAAAATCCCGAAATGGAAGATCTCAAAAAAATCATTGCGGAGAACATCACGCAACTGCGCAAGAAAAACGGCATGACCCAAGCCGAACTTGCCGAAAAACTGAATTATTCCGATAAAGCGGTTTCCAAATGGGAACGCGGCGAGTCGATTCCCGACATCGCCGTACTCAAAAGCATTGCGGATATATTTGCCGTGCGCATCGATTATCTGGTAAAAGAGGTGCACAACGATCCTGCCCTCGAATTACCGCGCATCAATCACCGCCGCGCCAAAAATCATCGCTTGATTTTGGGTATGAGCATTATGCTGGTATGGCTGATCGCGACCTTTGTATTCGTGTTGTTGCAAAGCATTATGCCCTCGCGTATCCACCAGTGGACCGCCTTTTTGTATGCCGTGCCTGCCTCGCTGATCGTGTGGCTGATCTTTAATTCTATCTGGTTTAACAAGAAACACACCTTTGCTATTGTTTCCTTCTTGGTGTGGTCGGTGTTGGCTATCATATATATCAGTTTGCTGATATACGCAAATTACAACGCCTGGATGCTGTTCTTCATCGGCGTGCCTGCACAGATTATCGTGATTTTGTGGTCGGGTATCCGCCTATCCAAAAAAGACGAACATATATAATGTAAAAAAGCACCCCTGCTTCAAGCAGGGGTGCTTTTTCATCTTGTTTTCAGCAATCGGGCACGCGTTTGATAGTCCGGCATCACCGATGCTATCACGCTGTAAAAGGCAGGCGAATGATTGTGCTGTTTGATGTGCGCCAGTTCGTGCACCACCACGTATTCAATCGCTTCTGTCGGGTACAGCATCAATCTCCAAGAGAAGCACAGCGCATTTTTTCCACTGCAACTGCCAAAACGGGTCTTAGCACCTGTAATGCGCAGGCTCGTGGGGGTAACCCCCATCAGCGCGGCATACTTTGCAACCAATGGCGGCAGTATTTCCGCCGCTCGTCTGCGGCACGCCTGTTCCTCTTCCACCGTTGGTTCAGGCGGTCTGTTTTGTTGCCGCACCCGTTGCTTTTCCAAATGTGTATCGATCCAATTTCGGTGATCCAATACAAATTTTTCAATATCTTTGTCGCGCATCCGATACGGCGCGCGCACCACGATTTCAAGCGCAGGCGTAATTTCCAAAGCGACCGTGCGGCGCTTGGAACGTATCACTGTATATTCCATATACGATGGTCCGTTTTCTCTTATTCGTACAAATTGAGAGAAACGTTTCCTTTCTCATCATACGACACCGCATCAAACACACGATCAACGCTATCCATATACGCGATCTGTTCTTTTGCCGTTTTAAAGGTCGGCTTATATGCCGCAACCGCCGCTTTGGCGTTTGCAGCGTTGTTTTCCAGATATTTACGCAACGCCACAAACTGCAATTTTGCAGAGTCCACACAAGCGGATTCGGGATCTGCAATGCGATAGGTAGCACCATGTTCAGTACCGACAGCACCACTTACATAGCCGTGGATACCCGGCATCAAACTCATCATATCACCCATATCCGAGCAGCCGGTACCCCAACTTTCAGGATGGACATCCACGATCTCCATCACTTCTTCCATTGCTTCCACGAAGGTCGTCATCATCGTCCGATCGTTATAGCGAGGCAGGGTCGCCGCCGTGTTGGTAATGCGTACTTTCGCACCCATCGCCGCTGCCGCTGCCGCAATCGCACGATCCACCTTGCGACTGGCCTCTGTCAATGCTTCCATCGTAGCACCACGCACATAGGTTTCCAACTCCACTTTATCGGGGATGGCATTCACCGAAGCACCACCATTGGTGATGATGGGATGCACACGAATATGATCATCGTCTCGGAAAGTCTCTCGCAGCGCATTGATTGCATTGAGGGCAAGATTGGCAGCATACAAAGCGTTAATGCCCTTATGAGGCAAACCACCCGCATGCGCTGCAACACCCTCAAATGTCGCCATCTTGGAAATTTTGCCGTTAGAGCCACTGTTCAAATATCCCTTGTGGAACACACCGGTATCCGCATGCACCATAAACGCAAGGTCAGCACCGTCCAGCATACCACGATACAAAAACTCTTCTTTACCGCTGATGTGATGAATGACGCCGTCCTTGATCAGTTGTTGACGGAATTCCAGTTCGATGCCTTCTTCAGCAGGTACTGCGACCAAGCGGATTTTACCGCAAAGACCGTCAAGCGCACCCTCTTCTTTGAGTGCCGCCGCAACACCGACCAGCGCTGCTACCTGCGCCACATGGCCACAAGCGTGCACGGCACCCGTTTTGGGGTCGCATTCGGGATGCTCGGGGATAATGAGGCCGTCCATTTCGCCGAAAATAACCAGCATCGGCCCTTCTTTGCCGGTATCCACATCCGCATAAAATCCGGGAATATCGCCTGCTTCTACCACTTCATAACCCAGTTCTTCAAACTGCGCTTTCAAATAACGGTGGGTTTTCCACTCGCGGTAACCCGTTTCGGGATTTTTCCAAATGTAATCAAACGCAGACAAAATGCGTTCTCTGTGTTTATCCACCATTGCAATATATTCTTCCATATCCCTGTCTCCTATGAAAAAAGCCGCCCGATGGGCGGCTTTTATAATTAATCCTTGTTTTGATGTTTGGCAAGCAAATTCTTGATCTTCTCGTGAGAATCGACCAAGAGGCTGACCGACACATCGTGGTTGAGCGCCGCAATGAAATATGCGATATATTTGGACACGTCCACCTCATGGAACCACTCGCGAGAGAGCAACTCGGGAGAGCGGTAGGTAAGATTGGTACCAAATACGCCGTCTACGATGCCATCCGCATACGCTTTGTCAAAATTGTCAAAGCCTGCGGTGAAGGTCGCATAGGTTGCATACGCGTAAATGCGGTTCGCTTTACGCTTTTTCAGTTCATACGCGATGTCCAACATCGATTCGCCGGAAGCGATGATGTCATCCGCAATAAAGATGTCTTTGCCTTCCACATCGTTGCCGAGATACTCGTGCGCCACGATGGGGTTGCGACCGTTGACCACACGAGAGTAGTCGCGGCGTTTGTAGAACATACCAAGATCCACACCGAGGTTGGATGCGTAGTACATATTGCGGTTCATAGCACCTTCGTCAGGGCTGACGATCATCAGATGATCACGATCCGCTTTGAGATCGGGAACTGCACGGAACAGCGCTTTCAGAACCTGATAGGAGGGCATCACGTTGTCAAAGCCCATCAGCGGAATAGCGTTATGTACACGGGGATCGTGCGCATCAAAGGTTACGATGTTGGAAACACCCATCGCCTGCAGTTCCTGCAGTGCTACCGCGCAGTCGAGAGACTCGCGATAGTTGCGGCGATGCTGTCTGCCGCCGTACAGGATCGGCATAATGACGTTGATGCGGTGAGCTTTACCGCTGGTCGCCTGAATAATGCGCTTGAGATCCTGGAAATGATCGTCGGGAGACATAGAGTTCTCGCGACCGTACATATCGTATTTGCAATTATAGTTTCCCACGTCCACCAGAATAAACAGATCATCGCCGCGGATGCTGCTCTTGATGAGACCTTTGCCATCACCGGAGGAAAAACGCGGACATTCCGATTCGATGAGGAATGTTTTGTCGTCGCGACCGCATTTCTGCGCCCACTGGGTGAGGTGTGCGTCAATCTTTGCACCGAGTTCCTTTGCACTGCTCAGGGCGATGAGCCGCATGGGAGCTACGTGGTCTTCCTGACCAAAAATATTTTCGCTGGTGATATCATGATGCGCCAAAATAATCGTCCCCTTTTTCTTTTCCCAATTTGGATTTATTGTACCACATTTTACAAGTATATGGCAAGTCGTTTACGACGATTTACAACATTTTTTTATAAAATCATCATTTTTTCAATCTTCAGCACCTGCAATACCTGCTTCTTTGAGCAAATGCAACAAACGAGGGCCAACCGTTACGGTCATTTTCAACCCCTCCGGCACATATTCTTCGTATTCGACAGCGCCCTCCTTGCGGCATTGTTCCGCAAGGCCGCCTGCCGAGAACGGGAACAGCAACGACAGCGTTTTACGATCGGGCGGCAGATTGACGGCAATCGCATCCAGAAGTTCGGGAATGCCCTCCCCCGTTACGGCACTGATACGCACGCGACCTGCATCGGATGCAAAGCCGTCTGCGAGCAGATCGCACTTGTTGAACACCTGCAAAACAGGTTTATCGCCGCGTCCCAACTGTTGCAACAAGCCCTTCGTGATCTCCAGATGCTCGGCGGCTTCGGCAGAAGATGCATCGCACAAGTTAAGCACCAGATCCGCAACCGCCGCTTCCTCCAAAGTGGAATGGAACGCACGCACCAAATGGTGCGGCAAACGGCGCAAAAAACCGACCGTATCGATGAGCAACACCGTTCTGCCGTCAGGCAGTTTCAACGCCCGCGTAGTAGTATCCAACGTCGCGAACAGCATATCCTTTGCCAACACGCCTGCATCGGTCAGACGGTTCAGCAGGGTGGATTTACCTGCATTGGTATATCCAACAATGGCAACCGTCCGCATATCGTCCTTTTCACGACGTTCACGGTGCAACTTGCGACGCCCCTCCACCTCGCGTAACTGCGCTTTGAGCGATTCAATGCGACGGCGGATGTGACGGCGATCGCTTTCCAGTTTGCTTTCGCCGGGGCCTCTCGTGCCGATACCGCCGCCCAGACGGGACAACGCCGTGCCCTGTCCTGCCAGACGCGGCAACATATACTGAAGCTGTGCCAGTTCCACCTGCAGTCTGCCCTCGGCGGAACGCGCGCGCCCTGCGAAAATATCCAGAATGAGCATGGTGCGGTCGATCACGCGGCAGGGCAGTGCGTCTTCGAGGTTGCGTTGTTGCGTGGGCGACAGTTCGCAGTCGAAAATCACCAGTTCCGCTTCTTGTATCTCGCACAGTTCCGCCAATTCCAACACGCGGCCGCTGCCGAGATAGGTTGCTTTGGTGGGGGCTTCGCGTTAAGTCGGATCGTAGCCATGTCGTTCTGT
>JAZRQN010000072.1:0-3367 GCA_045649855.1 Acutalibacteraceae bacterium
GTGAAACTGGCTGACGGCACCATCATCCATGGCGCTGTTGAGAGCTACACTTACAACGAGGTTGCGGGCGAGCAGTAAGGAGGATAGTACAATGAAATATGAAACTCCCGAAATGCAGGTTATTGCATTTGAGGCAAGAGAGGCAGTCGCAGCCGACGACGAATATGAGTTGGATTTCGGCGACACCATCTCCAACAACAGCATGCCTAAATAAACCGTAAAAAAGACGGTGTATCCAATCGGATACACCGTCTTTTTGTATTTGCGCAACATCAAGACGTGCGATGATTTTGTCTGTATTGGTAAGGGGTCATATTCTGTTCTTTGCGGAACAGGCTGATGAAATACGAAGCGGTGGAAAATCCGACCGTCTGGGCGATGTCGGTGATGCTGCGATCGGTCAGCAACAACAACCGTCTGGCTTCGCGCAATCGCACGCCTGCCAAGTATGTGGAAAAGGACACGTTCATGGTGCGTTTGAACACGCGAGAAAAATAAGCGGTACTCACGCCGCACGCTTGGGCAACATCGGTTTCGGTGAGATCAGCGTAGTGCTTTTTCACATAAGAAACCGCATTTTGGATCAACTCATATTGCCCTTCCGCCTTGATAGATCGCATCAAGGATAGATTGTTTTTGCGCCAGCATCGCATGATGTACAGATAAATCTGCGTGATGTCCGCGCGCAAACTGAGTTCATATCCGAATTTTTGTGCGTTCCATTCCTGGATCATATGAGAAAACAAATTCGGGATATCCGTATCCGCCAACTCTTCGTCAGAAAACCAGAGTTGTCTTGTTTGAGCATTTTCCAGCAACAGCATTGTATATCCGTATTCCGAGAAAGTTTCCTCCTCAGCGCGTAAAATCTGTGGCAAAAACTGGACAACAAATTGTACGATTTCCCCTTCCGGTGCGCGCACGTCGTGCGGTTCGCCGGTAGGAACGATGATCATATCGCCAGCTTTGAACGGATATACGGCATCGCCGATGTACACAACTCCTTCTCCGTCCACTGCGAACAACAATTCCGTGTACTCGTGATAATGCAACCGCACAGCAGCGCGGCCGTTATTTTTTAACGTTTGCCGCATACACCGAGCAGGTACGATAACACCGTTTCGTTTTGCTTTCTCTTCCAAAAAAGCCATTGTAACACCACCTCAAAAGCATGTTTTTCGAATGACAAAAAAACGATACTTTTTTCATAAAAAAATAGTAGCATATTTCTCGAGAATTGTCTATAATGAAATTTAGAAATATATACTTTTTATTACATAAAACGGAGGAAGTATACATGATTCGTGTATTGGTTTGGAATGAATTTTATCATGAACGCGCGGAAGAGCGGATTGCCGAGGTTTACCCCAACGGTATCCACGCGGCAATCGCGGATTTTCTCGGCAAAGAAGAGGATATCGTTGTGAAAACAGCGACCCTGGACGACGAAAATTGCGGTATCACCAAAGAAGTGCTCGCAGAAACCGACGTGCTCATCTGGTGGGGACATATGCGTCATCATCTGGTGCCGGATGAAGAGGCGTAACTGGCCAGAGATGCCGTATTGGACGGCATGGGCTTGATCTGTCTGCATTCTGCGCATCACTCAAAACCGTTCCGCTATCTGTTGGGCACTTCTTGCCATCTGTGCTGGCGCGAGTCGGACGACCATGAGATTCTGTGGGTCATCGAGCCGTCTCATCCCATCACCAAAGGTATTGACCGCTACTTTGAACTGGAAGCGGAAGAAACCTATGGCGAGCCGTTCGTCATTCCCACCCCCGACAAACTGTTGCTCATCGGCAATTACAGCGGCGGCGAAGTGTTCCGTTCCGGTTGTTTGTATGAACGCGGCAACGGCAAAATTTTCTACTTCCAACCCGGTCATGAGTCTTACCCCACCTTCTATCAACCGCCCGTGCAGACCATCATCAAAAATGCGGTGCGTTTCTTGAATCCCATCTACCGCGAGACCACCGGTTGTCCGCACGTGAATAAAGTGTCGGATGACGCACCGTACCTTAAGAGTGCGGTTTCTCAGTATTGATAGGAGGATATACAAATGGCTGATACGATCAGAGTCGGTATCATTGGTTGCGGCGGCATCGCCGGCAGCAAACATATGCCTTCCCTCAAAAAGGTAAAAGATTGCGAGATGGTCGCTTTTTGCGATATCATCGAAGAACGCGCACAAAAAGCGGCGAAGAAATTCGGCACGCCTGATGCGAAATATTATACCGACTATAAAGAGCTGCTCAAAGACGAGAGCATTGACGTGGTGCACGTATGTACCCCCAACCGTTCCCACAGTTTCATCACGGTGGATGCGTTGGAGGCAGGAAAGCACGTGATGTGCGAAAAACCAATGGCGATCAACACCGAAGAAGCCAAGAAGATGTTGGACGCGGCAAAACGCACGGGCAAGAAGTTGTCGGTTGGCTATCAGAGCCGTTTCCGCGACGATGCCGTGTATATGAAAAAAGAAGCGGAAGCAGGCACGTTTGGTGATATTTATTACGCCAAAGCGACCGCTCTGCGCCGCCGCGCAGTACCCACTTGGGGTGTGTTTCTCAACGAATACGAACAGGGCGGCGGTCCGCTCATCGACATCGGCACTCACGCGCTGGATCTGACCTTGTGGATGATGAACAACTACCGTCCGAAATATTGCGTTGGTACTGCCTATCACAAGTTGAACAAGGATACCGAGCAGGGCAATATGTGGGGCAACTGGGATCCTGACAAATTCACGGTGGAAGATTCCGCTTTCGGTTTTATCGTAATGGAAAACGGCGCGACCATCGTGCTGGAATCCGCTTGGGCGCTGAACACCCTGGACGTGCGCGAAGCGGTTACCTCCATTTGCGGCACCAAAGCAGGCGCGGATATGATGGACGGTTTGCGCATCAACGGTATTCGGCACGGCAGACAGTATACGCTGACCCCCAACTTTGCGGCAGGCGGCGTAGCGTTCAACGAGGGTACTGCATCCGAATCTCCTGCGGATCGCGAGGAGAGAATGTGGATCGAAGCGGTGAGAAACGATACCGAACCGCTCACCACTGCGGAACAGGCGCTGTGCGTTACCCGTATTTTGGAAGGTATTTACACCTCTGCCAAAACAGGTGAGATTTATCGTTTTGACAACGACTGACAGACAAGTAAAACTTCCGTCTTACAGTGGGTGGGTTTAGGGATAAAAATAGCGGAGATGCACAAAATTGTGCATCTCCTCTTGTTATTTGTAGGCATTATTCTCGGCTCCCTCAATGAGGGAGCTCCGCCGTAGGCGGTGAGGGAGTTGATTGGGAACACTCCCTCCGTGTTTTGCCTACGGCAAAATCCACCTCCCTCTAAGAGGGAGGCG
>JAZRQN010000073.1:0-50897 GCA_045649855.1 Acutalibacteraceae bacterium
AGCAAAGATTTAAAGCGCGGGGTATCTTCCGGTGTAGAGATGATCAAAATATCACGAATGCCTGCCAACATCAACGTCGACAGCGGATAATAGATCATCGGTTTGTCATAGATCGGTAACAACTGCTTAGACGTAACACGTGTCAACGGATACAGTCTCGTGCCGGAACCGCCGGCTAAGATAATACCTTTCATAACCTTTCACCTCATCATTTTTTCTGATCGATTTCTTGTATAATCTGTTTTCTTTCTTCAGGAGTCATAGCATCTACGATTGCCAACAAACGTTTCATACGGTTGGTTTCCGTTTCACCAGGCTTGTTACGCCCCTCTGCCCTCTCATCCACGCCAACACGCCAAGCGATACGGAAGCGGTCGGAAGCGTCCACTACCGCCTCTTCATCTTTTGGCAAGTATTTAGGATCTTTATCAGAAAACAGATAGGCACAGTACGCATTGCAGACGGTGTAGGTGTCTCCAAATGCAATCTGCTTGCCGCGGTCAAGCCACAAAACCTTATTGCACAAATCGCGTACCTGCTGTACTGAGTGCGAAACCAAAATACCGGTTACACCGTTTGCCAGAATTTTCTTAATCCGATGAGCACTTTTATCTTTAAAGCCCTCATCGCCAACGCTCAAAACTTCGTCCAAAATGACAATGTCCGGTTCCACTAAACACGCTATAGAAAATGCAAGACGGCTTTTCATACCACTGGACAAATGCTTAAACATATGGTCCTGGAAATCTTGCAATTCGGCAAACGCTATGATCTCATCATATCTGTCTTGAATAAATTTCTTGGTATATCCAAGTAAAGCACCGCGCAGATAGGTGTTTTCACGCACAGTCAGTTCGGGGTCGAAACCGGAAGCCAATTCCAATAACGCGGCAATGTTACCCCTGGTAACAACCTCACCCTCGGTCGGCACCATAATACCTGTTATCGCTTTTAAAATCGTGGACTTGCCTGCACCATTCGTACCAACAATACCAAGCATATCCCCTTTTTCCAAAGAAAAGGTAACGTGTCTGTCCGCCCAAAACTCCGTAACTTTAAAATTACCCGAAAGTTTTTTAACAAAATACTCTTTCAGACCAATTGCTTTTATATCACCTGTCTTGTAACGGATAGATACATCTTTACATTCAATTACCGACATACCGCACCCCTTTACACATAATACAGGAACTCATGATTACATTTCTTATAAATCAGGCAACCCAGTCCTAAAAACACCAGGGCATAGATA
Source organism: Acutalibacteraceae bacterium (assembly GCA_045649855.1). Taxonomy (GTDB): domain Bacteria; phylum Bacillota; class Clostridia; order Oscillospirales; family Acutalibacteraceae; genus URNF01. Next base: position 1,253 of record JAZRQN010000073.1, read on the forward strand.
GCACACAAAGCATGCACTTCTACAGAAGGCAACGCCCCCCCCATCGTCACCGTACGGAAATAATAAATGAAAACGTAAACAGGATTACAATAGAATATCCACTGAAAACCTTTAATAATCGAAACAGGATAGAAAATTGCAGAAACATAGTTCAGCAAAGTCAAAAAGACGCCATACAAATATTCAACATCGCGGAAGAACACGTAGAGCGCCGACAGCACCATGCCGACACCAAAGCAGAATACCAGCAGCCAAAACATCGGATACAACAGCGACAGCATATGCCAACCAAATTGAATGCGATAGAACAGACAAAACACAATGTACAGCACAAAGGTCAGCATAAAATTAATGAACGCCTGAAATGCTTTCGACAGCAAAAACAGGTATTTCGGCACGTTGATCTTCGAGAAGATCGAGGCGTTCGCCATCAAACCGCGCATACACCCTTGAGTACATTCGGTGTAAAAAGACATCACCAACGTACCACTGAAAATATAGATGATAAACGGCTGCACTTCTGCTCCTCTTTGTGCAAAGAAGTTAGAAAACACCAGATTCAGCACCAGAACGTTCAACAAAGGCGCCAACACACTCCAGATCACGCCGAGAAACGTACCTTTATATTTCTTTTTAAAATCACGTTTAACCAGTTCTTCAAACAAAAACTGGTGCTTTTTGATTTTGGTCAGCAAACTGATTACTCCTTTACTGTCTTTCGTCCAACAACGCCTCTACCGCATCAACGCCCAATGTCCAAATACCAAATGCATCACGCATACTTTTACGTTCAGCAAACGAATCATCCACAAACAGCGCATGCGGTTTGGGAGAAACATGATCGATCTTACGCTCGGAACGCGGCAAACAAACGATACGCTCGAATAACGCAGGGTCAATACGACGCGCTTTGAGATCCAACACCACGTCTGTATCATGACGAGTGAGCAAAATGACCGGAATGTTTTTCTCTACACACTGGTAAATGAACTGCAACACCGTAAAGTTTACCTTATCGTGCACGATTACGGTATCATCAAAATCCATATACACTTCATCATACCGAATATCCAGTTTAAATACATTGTGCAGTGCGCGGTCTACCTCTACCCCACTGATCTGCTCGGGCATATCTACATCATAACCGAGAGCATCAAACACAGTGAGCAACGCCAGGTTGACACCTGCCGCACGTTCCACACACATCGTGCCCGCAACGCGGGTCGCACATTCCAAAAGTTTATATTCACCATGAAGATTGCGTTTTAACTGGAAGAACCATACACCACGGAACTCCATTTTCTCGTTGATAATCTCCGCAATCTCACGCACGCGCGCATCCGGCTCCATCAAAGTCGAATTGACACTGATGCCGTTTTTGATACGATGGCGATTGCGACAAGATGCATACCGCAACTTGCCGTGTCTGTCGGTGAAACAATCAATGGTATATTCTTCACCGGGCAGGTACTCACACACCACCTGTTCATCCTCACGAATAGAGAGTTCGTATTTCAGTTGCTCTTCATTCTGCAGGATCATAAAGCCTTGCGCGCCCTGCGACTCGGTCGGTTTAATAATGACGGGGTAAGACGGCACTTCGTCGGGCGTCTTGTAAATACCCGGCAAGAAATCACAACCCGCAAGTCTTGCGTATGTTTTAGATTTACTCCTGCACAATTCCACCGTTTCATCGGGACAAGTGAGCAGTTTTGCATGCAACTTTTCTCGATTTTTAGACAGCGCTAAAATCACGCTATCCAAAGCCGGAAAAATGAAATCAATATGATTCTCGTCAATGTGTTTGTTGAGCACATCCACAAAAGACGGATCGCTGATATACGGAATATCGCTGATATAGTTCTTGTACACCCAACATCCGTGATCAGCAACGCTGGAAGCACCAAACAGTTCTATAAAACGAATGTCTTTCAGCGAGCGGTGCAACTCCAAGCCAATCTCAGATCCGCAAGGAAACACCATAATTCTTATCTGTTGCATATTCCACCTCAGTCAATCATCAAACGACGTTTCAATTCCGCAATAATACGCTCGGAGTTGTCGGGACCGTTCACCGATTTATCAAAGAAGTATTCCAGCTTTTCAGCGCGAAGATCTGCATCTTTGTTGGGATCCTCATGATACTCACGCACACAACGCAACGTCTCTTCCCAATCCGCAGTCATAGGTCCGGGAATCACATTCGGGAAATCCAGATTAAATCCTGCTTCGTTTTTCACGAACCATTCGTAATCCGAACCATGGAAAATAACCGGTCTATCCAGCTGCGCAAAATCCAACGCAATACTGGAATAGTCAGAAATCATAATCGAGAACGTACCAATCTCCTGATAGACATCCGGTTCATTATGCAAGAAAATTCTGTCATAATTCTTCAAAACGTTTCCGATTCTACCCAGATAGTTACGCCAGGTATGCGGATGCATCCGCAAATAGAATTCGCCATTGATTTCTTCCATCAACTCTTGAATAGCAGGGACCGCATCCAAAAATTCCTGCACCATATTCGATTCACGCACGAAGTTGAAACGATATGTCGGTGCATACATTACCTTAACAGGCTCCACTTGGCGTTCAGTGGTATACATCGGTAAATCACGCGGATGGCCAGCCATAAAACGGCTCTCTTGCGGAACGTGCCACACGTCAGCGATCATATCCAAGCGTTCCTGACCGGGACATACAAACAAGAAGTACTTTTCAAACAATTCTCTGAAAGGCGCGCAGAAGAAATACTTGATTTTCTTTACAATGCGTGTAAAGATATTATCCTTGTCATCAGGCAAAATATCGTTACTGTATTGAACACCACGTTCGGTGGTATTACGCACACCGTTTGCATCGCCCATAGACTTGAATCCGACACCATGCCACAGCTGTACCACCTTGGTCTTGTCATTAAAACCACGGATAAGATCGAAGTCAGAAACCACGAAATGATCAGTAACCGCCACAGCTGCGTGAGACAATACGTAGTGGTATTTTCTCATTTTAGGCAACAATACCGGCAATCCCTGATCCGCCAACTGTTGATACACCTTTTTATCGGCAACCAAGAAATACACTTCGATTTCAGGATGATTTTCAACGATATACTCGTAAAAATATTTAGTATTATCCAAGTATTTCTTTCCACGGAAACCGGTAACAACCCACAAGTTTTTTTGCTTGGGAACCAGCGTGTTGACCCAATATAAGATGAAAGAAAACACTTTCTTTACGCCTTTTATGACGTTCTTTTTAAGCTTGTCCCATTTAGCCTTGTGGTTTTTCTTGAATTTTTCCCAACCCCGAATCAACCATACGTAGGGTAGCGCTGCATATCGATATTTTTTGTCGCGGATCAGCAAGCGATAACCATCCCATCCGTAGGCTCCAACCGCCATACGGCTGTCATTATAGAAAGAGAGATACGCCATCAAGCACATACGAGATATATCCGGATACTCCGCAAAGTAATTTATGATAGCTTCATCATCATGCAAACGAACCGCTGTTTTCAAGAAGTTATACGACTCTTTCTTCAAGCGGTTTTCAAGAGCTAATTTCGGATAATGGTACTGCGTTTGACGGTACCATTTCAGCATACCGGACATCCATCTGATATGGTCGATACGGGTTTTCATAAAATGCTCGTCCATGTTACCACTCATATACACGCCGACGTCGCTACGACGGTATATAGCAGTCACATCTTGTAACATACCCGCTACACCTTCACCAATCTGCATAAGAAAAATCGGATGATCGCCAACGATGCCGGTATAATACCAATCAGGAATGTTCAGATCATAGTTCCAGCGATAGAACACACTAGCCGTCTGAGCAGGAAACACCCATACGCAATCATCATCAGCATACAAACCGGTTTTTGTGGGCTTGTAAGTAGGTTCGCAATCAGGGAAAATCAGTCTTCCCTGTTTATCAGCCTTAAACCAACTACGCAAGAACCAATCCTCAGGCGCACTAATTTCCACCTTGCTGAAAGATGCACGCAAATCAGGATTAGCTTGCATATAGTCATACTGTTTTTGTAACTTATATTCGTCCACCCAGTAGTCGTCGCCCTCACAGAACGCAATGTACGGGCTGTTGGCACGATTACACAAGTCGATCAAATTCGCCTGCGCACCCATGTTCTCTTCACGCAAAAAAGGAATAATAATATCCGGATACTTCTCCGCATATTCACGCACGATATCAGCCGTTCCGTCAGGGCCGCAATCCTCGCCGACAAAAACTTTGTATTTGAAATTAGTCTTCTGCATCAAAAATCCGTCCAAGGCATCACGAATATACTCTTCGTGCTTGTACGTGATACAGCAAATCGTTACCGCACAGTCATCATTCTCTTCAAAGCGCCGCGCCGTCTCGGGACCCATAACCAGATCATCCCGACCACCACACGTACACCACGAATCATGCTCGGCATCAAAAAGAGTTGCATATTTGAAATCTTGCTTCTTTTGCATTCCCATTAAAACTACCTCTTATTTCCCTGTCAACACTTGAACAGTATTGGTAACACCTTGCTCAACGGAATACCGACCACACCACCCCAGCGCGCACAATTTGTCAGAAGACAAGACCGCATAAGTGATGGGTGTTTGTTGGCACTTCGCAACATCGTCCGGTTCAGAAAATATCACGCGCCTGCCGGTTACTTTTGCCACGGTTTCCGCAAATCCCGCAATGGTTACACGGGCGTTCGGGTTGGCAAGGTTATATGCTTCACAGCTATCACCGTGCAATAAAACCGTCAGCAAAGCAGATACACAATCCGCAATATAACAATAGGATCGCATCTGAGTGCCGCGACTTTTCATCACAATGTCTTCACCGTTGATAGCGCTGTTCACGAATTGCACATTCGCACGATTATCACTGCCGGTGGTGTTCGGTCCATAGGTATGGCACGGACGAACGATCACTGTATCCAAACCGTATTGCTGTGTATACGATACACACAACGTTTCCGCAGCACGTTTTGACGCCGGATAACACGAACGAGCTTTCGTCGGATCCACATAACCACTAAAATATTCGGGAAACGCCTCCATATCGGGATCACCCTGTCCGTAAACTTCACCGGAAGAAACAAACAAGAAACGTTTCGCATCATGCGCACGCGCATATTCAAGCAGGTATTGTGTTCCAAATATATTGCTCAACATCGTGCCAACAGGATCGCTGGCAAATGCCGCAGGATACGCATTGCTTGCAGCGTGCACCACGTAATCAACCGCAAAATCAAACCGAGGTGGCTGGTTGACATCCTGCTCTACAAAGTGCAACCGGTCGGTCATAACCGCTTCAAAGCGATCGCGCAAACGTTGTTCACTGCGTCCCAACGCATATATTTGGATATCTGCTTGTTCCAGACGATTGTACGCCAGAAGCACGTCCACAAGAAAAGAACCGATCAAGCCGGTAGCACCGGTGATGAGAACCGAACGACCTTTCAGCTGTTCGATCCCATCAACAGACTGTACCGTAGTTAACAAATCCTGCTGATAGACAGCACTATCATACAAAACCAAACCGTTTACCTCACTTCAACCAGTTAGAACGTTTGACGTGTAACAAAGCTTTGAAGATATCGATATCTTCAACAGTGGTCAATTTGATATTCTTTTCGGAGCCGGCGGAAAAATACACCTTCTCGCCCATCTCGATCATCAGCGTAACCGATGCAACCGAGTTAGTGATGCCCGCTTCCAACGCACGACGATGCAAATCGCAGATTTTACCAATGGTAAAGCCTTGCGGAGTCTGCGTACGTTTCAGCTCATCACGAGGATAGCATTTATCGGAAGTCTCCTGATCATCGGTGATGACCATCGCTTCCGCACAAGGAATCACAGAGATCGCGCAGCCGTGCTGACGAGTCTTCACGATACAATCGGAGATGATTTCCTGAGACACCATCGGACGAATCGCATCATGAATCAGCACAACGTCGTCCGCACCGTAATGTTTTTCCAGTTCATATACGCCGTTACGGATAGAATCCTGGCCGTTTTTGCCACCGGGAACGATGTGTTTCAGTTTAGAAATGTTAAACTGGTTGGCATACGCCCACAGCATATTCTCCCAACCATCGATACAAACGACAGCAATAGCGTCGATGTCGGGATGGTTCTGGAACGCTTCCAGTGTATACACAATTACCGGACGTTCTTCAACGGTCAAAAACTGCTTAGGGATGTTCTGCTGCATGCGCTGTCCGCTGCCGCCTGCGATAATCAATGCAATGTTCATAATTTTTACCTCACTAACGATATAATAATGTCGCAAATGCGATCAACTGTTACTTCATCAAGTCCTTCGTACAACGGTAAGCACAACACGCGCTCGGATATTTTTGCCGCAACCGGCGTATCCGCTGCATCGTATTTACCGCCAAAGCTCTCAATCGAGCTTGTTAAAGGATAAAAATATCTTCTGGCGCCGACATCATCAGCAGCCAAAGCATTCAACACCTCATCACGCGTACAACCACACTGTTCCGGGTGGAATACCACGGGGAAATACGCGTAATTGCTTTGCACTCCCTCTTGCACCACGCTCAGTTGCACACCGGGAATGTTTTCCAAACGTGCACGATACTGTTCGGAGGCACGTTTGCGGGATGCGATGGTGTCATCAATATGTCTCAGATTACACAAACCCATCGCCGCGCAAAACTCGTTCATTTTAGAGTTACCGCCGGCATAGGTCAGCGTTTCAGGACCGCTCATGCCGAAACTCTTGCAACGGTTGATTTCGTCATAGTAAGCGTCGTCGCGGAATGTCGCGCAACCGCCTTCCACCGTGTGGAACACCTTGGTCGCGTGGAAACTGAACATAGATGCATCGCCCAGCGCACCGGCACCGACACCGTCTTTTCGCACACCAAATGCATGCGCCGCATCATAGATCACTTTCAGTCCGTATTTATCAGCCAACTTACGGATCGCCTCGTCATCACACAAATTGCCGTACACATGCACAGGCATAATCGCGCAAGTCTTATCCGTAATCAACGCCTCGATCTTGTCTACATCAATTGTGAAATCTCGCTCGTTGATATCGCAGAACACAGGAGTCAACCCTTTTCTGACGATTGCATTGGTAGTGGATACGAAGGTAAACGGTGTTGTGATCACCTCACCCTGTAAATCAAGCACTTCCAAGATGCATTCCAACGCCTGGTGTCCGTTCACACACAACGCCGTGTTCGACACACCAAGATACTCACACAATTTCGCTTCCAGTTCTTTGTGCTTCGCGCCGGAGTTTGTCAACCAGCGTGTTTCCCACAAAGAGCGAATCTCTTCGACATACTCCTCTATGGGCGGCATCGAAGAACGAGTTACCAACACTTTATCTGCCATGTTTCCACCGTCTTTTCGCAGTTATTTTAATAAACACTTTTTCAATGACAGCCATATTAAATTCGCACGTTTACCCAAAAGTGCGAACATCATCAGCAAAGCGGAAAATATCAAGCGATCTTTCACGCCCAACTGTTGAATATACTTCCGAGCATGCTGTTTGACAGCAGGATCGATAGTTTTGCGGTATTCCGTAAACCACATATGTGCCATGTGATAATTTACCGCATCTCGATACTTCCCATCGGTATACGCATCAAACAACTCCAACCAATGTGTTTCATTTTCGATGTGCGTATAATCTACAACATCCTTATGTTGTGAAGTCCAAGATCCATCGGATGCAAAGCGATATACACCCATCATACAATCGATGTACCAAATGTTTCCCATGGCTGCAGCAAGTACCTGTGTCGGATAATCGTACACATCCGCCTCTTCTCTGAAGCGCGGCCATACATCCATCACATCTCGTCTGAACATCAGCGATACCGTCGGACAGAACAAACCGCCGCGTTTAATAACCGTAGAAGCAGACACTTCACCGGTTGTTTTCAGCGAGCGGTAATTCATCAACTCACCATCCCGCGACAACTGTTGAACTGCGTGGAAACACATTGTACAATTCGGATCTTCGCGCATATGGTTAATCTGCATTTGCAGTTTACGCGGATCCGTCCAATAATCGTCTCCCTCACAGATAGCGATATACGCACCTCTTGACACAGGATGTATATATGTTTTTACGAGATTGCACTTACGAAACTGATTTTCTGTCTGATAAATAGGACGGATAATCTCCGGATATCGCGCCGCATATTCGCGCACAATCGCAGCCGTACCATCCGTGGAAGCATCATCGTGAACGATCAGCTCAAACGGGAAATCCGTCTCTTGGGACAAAACACCCTCAATCGCTTGCGCGATGGTGTTTTCCTGATTATATGTCATGCAGTAAACAGACACCAAAGGCGTTACAGTTACAGTCTCTTTCATACACATTCACCTTTTTATGTACCTCATAAGCACACAAACAGCACAATACATACTTAATTATAATTTATTATAACATACTTTTACGCTAAAATCAATAGAAATAACATAATATTCTACATATTCAGCATTAAAAAACAACCAATAAAAACCTTGCATTCTACCGCTTTTTATGGTACATTGCTGACAGGAGATGATATATGATGTTGACGTTAGAACAAATGTTACAACCAATCTGGAACACCGAAACAGTGTATGCCGAAAGCTTCACTATGGTGAAAGACGAAAACGGCAAAGCACAAGCGCCTTTCTTGTTCCACCCCATCCAAATTCTGAAAGTAACCAACGCCACCTTCACCGAAACGTATGAACAAGGCGTGGATTATACAATCGAAAACGACTGTTTGGTTATGACCGAAAACAGTCGTATACCCTATTTCACCGAGCAAGAAATATATCACGACAAGGAATACGACAAAACCAAACACTTTGTGTATCCGGGCGGCAACTTGATGTACGGTTATCAAGGCAATTTATTCCACAAGCATCAGGTGTGCGTAACCTACACCTGTGCTCCCGACGGCTGGACGGGACATCGCCCCACCGTAATTGCCGACAAACTGCTTCCACGTACATACGAAATGCTGAAAAACGGCAAGCCGTTCACTGCAGTCATTTTCGGAGACAGCATCTCAGCAGGCGCCAACTCCAGCAAAAACAGCAACACCGTCCCGCATCAACCGCCGTATGCAGGTTTGTTTACGGAAGGTCTGAAAACCCACTTCAACTGCCCGTTCACCGTACACAACCCGTCGGTTGGCGGCAAAGATTCCATTTGGGCGAAAGAGAACGCAAAAGACTTAGTCTGCGTTCACAACCCTGATTTCGTGGTCATCGCCTTTGGTATGAATGACGGCGGCAAAGATCCTGCCGATTTCGCCGACAACATCCGCAGCATTATGAAAGACGTGCGCAACACCAATCCGAACGTTGAGTTTTTGCTGATCGGCACCAGCACCGCAAACCCCATCATGACCCATCCGAAAGCCAAATTCCACAACGGACAGGAAAAATTCAAGGATGCGATGGACACCATCGCGAACGAGCCTGAAAATCAAGTCGGCGTGGCGGTTGCCAACATTCGTGATATGCAAGCATTTATGCACAGCAAAAAGCGTTTCATCGATACCACCGGCAACAACGTCAACCATCCCAACGACTTCTTTTATCGCCTGTATGCGCAGTATTTGTGCGGTATGTTCTTCGAATAAAACAACGAAAAAAACTCCCGACGTTTTCACGTCGGGAGTTTTACTTTAGAACTTAAATCCGCCGATACCGAACGCATCGAAGACGGAGAAAATCAAAATCAGCACGATACACACAGGTGCAATATACTTAATAACGACAGTAAACAGCGTCTTCCATTTGAAAGAACCACCAAGTTCAATTTCCTCAATCAGCGCCTTGGGCTTAATCACGTAACCAATCATAATGCAGGTCAACAACGCCACGATCGGCATCATTACACTGTTGGTCAACGTATCAAAAACGGTCAGAATATCCATACCAAACAGCGACACGTTGCTCCACACGCCAAAGCCGAGCGAAGACGGGATGCCAAGCAACAGAGAAATGCCAAGCACCGATAAGCAGCAAGCAGTACGACTCCAGCCAAACTTATCTTTCACCAGCGAAACAACCGTTTCCATCAAAGAAATGGAAGATGTGAGCGCAGCCAACAGCACTAAGCCAAAGAACAAAGCACCGACAATCGCGCCGCCGGTCATAGACTGAAACACCTGCGGCAGCACCTGGAACATCAAGCCGGGACCCGGCTTCATATTTTCAATATGTCCGTTAGAAATCGCAAACACACCGGGCACTACCATCAAGCCCGCCAAGAACGCAATACCGGTATCAAAAATCTCGATCTGATGCACCGAAGATTCGATGCTAACGTCTTTTTTCATGTAGGAACCGTAGGTGATCATAATACCCATCGCAAGGGACATGGAATAGAACAACTGCCCCATAGCCGCCAACACGGTGGTTGCGGAGAAATGCGAGAAATCGGGTGTGAAATAGTATGCAACGCCACCCATAGCACCCGGCATAAACATGGTGTACACAGCAACAAACAACACTAGCGCAACCAGCACCGGCATCATCCATTTGCTCACCTTTTCGATGCCTTTTTCAACACCGAAAAGTACGATCAGCGCCGTAATTCCGATAAAGAAACAGAACCAACCAAGCGGTTGCCAAACGCCTGAGATATATTCACCAAAATACGCGCTGTTTGCCGCAGTATTCATACCGCCCGACACAAACACGGCAAAATATTTCATAACCCAGCCGCCGATGACCGAATAATACGGCAAAATCAGCACAGGCACGATCGAAGCGATCACGCCTACAAACTTGAACTTCTTGCTGAGAGTGCCGAAAGCTTTAATAGCACTCTGACCCGTTTTTCTGCCGATAGCAATTTCAGCGCACAGCAAAGAAAAACCAAACGTTACCGACAAGATCAAGTATACCAACAAGAAAATACCGCCGCCGTACTTTGCCGCAAGATACGGAAAACGCCAGATGTTGCCAAGGCCAACAGCAGAACCTGCAGCCGCAAGCACGAAACCGAGTTTTCCGGAAAAACTACTTCTTTTTTCGCTCATAATCTTCAAATTCCTCTCTTAACACTTACAATTGAAGAGTATACACTATTTTTCCAAAAAGGTCAAACATCTTTTTTAAGAATGGATTTTAATCAAGTGGGATAACAGGACGTTGAACCCGAGTTGCGTTTTCGTACGTGCTTCCACAAAGCGACTGCACGCAACTCGCATGAAAAAAGCAAAGCTTTTTCGAACTCCAAGTCATATACATACAACAAAAAAAACAGAGGGCACCCCAAAGGGCACCCTCTGTTTTTGGTGCGGGTAACAGGACGTTGAACTGGTTTTGCGTTCTCAAATGTGCCGTTTTGGAACGTGCGTGCACGCAAAACCTTGGAAATGCCGCTTTGCGACATTTCGGGCCCTGCGCCAATTTCACGGACGAATAAAAAAAGAACGATGCTTTTGCATCGGGCTCTTTTTATTGGTGCGGGTAACAGGACTTGAACCTGCACGAGGGGCTCACCAGATCCTAAGTCTGGCGCGTCTGCCAATTCCGCCATACCCGCATATATACGGTGCGGCGGTTTTACCGCACCGTATTGCATTTTATAGTATCAACACTCGATTGTCAAGAGCATTAGCGCATCGGCGCAAAAAACACGTAACTGCCCGCAGATACGGTATGCACTTCTCCATCAATCACGATATCCGTCTCAACAGGCGTCTCAATCTCAAAGCGCCAACCGCCCTCAAATCTCCGCCAACCCGAAACGATCTTTCCGTGGCGTGAATCAAACGATATCTTGAGCCAATCGAGACGTTTATCCGGTGTGGGAGCAATACGCACACGAGCAAAACCGGGAGCATCCGGCCGGACACCTGCAGCAACGCCATACATCCAATCTGCAACGGCGCCATACGCATAATGGTTAAAGGAGTTCATATCCGTGCTCCAAAAACTGCCATCCTCCATCACACCGTCCCAGTGTTCCCACATAGTCGTAGCGCCATGATTGACCGCATACAACCAAGAGGGATACGCCTCGCGGAGTAACAACGAATACGCAAGATCCGTATGCCCGAAATCACTCAGTGCATGCAACAGATACGGCGTGCCGACAAATCCGGTCTGCAAATGACCGCAAGTTTTCACCTTTTCCGCCAGCAAATCCGCCGTTTTCTGCAGATCTTTTGCTAAGCGGAAATGCACCGCCAACGCACATTCCGTCTGCGTTTCATAGGTATCAAACCGCTCGCGGAAGGCGCAAACGATATTGTCATACAGTGTTTCATAGGCAGACACATCTTCGCCGAGAGCAGCACCTGCCTTCACCACCAGCGAGGTGGAATATGCATAATATGCCGAGGCGATCAAATCATCACGGGAAGAACCTTTATAACTACCCGACGGCGCATCCAATCCCAGCCAATCACCATAATGACTTCCGCCTGTCCAAAGATAAGGATCTTTCGTGTCCTGCGTGATGAAATCCACCCATTTTTTCATCATGGGAAAATGTTCGCGCAACACGTTCAAATCGCCGTACATGGTGTAGATTGTAAAGGGACAAATCGTCGCAGCATCACCCCAAGCCGCACTGGCAGTACCACCATTAAACAACGCGGGTACAATATGCGGCATACGTCCGCTTTCCAGTTGGTCCGCCTGCATATCGCGAATCCATTTTTTGAAAAACCGCTCTACGTTATAGTTGTAGCACGCCGTTTTCACAAACACCTGTGCATCGCCCGTCCACCCCAGTCGCTCATCACGCTGAGGACAATCGGTGGGAACATCCAAAAAATTATCACGTTGTCCCCACAGGATATTTTGGAACAAATGATTCAGTCTCGCATCCGAACAATTGAAATCAATCGTCTGTTTCAAATCAGAATGCACCGCGATCGCTTTGAAATGTTCCGCTTTCGCTTCGCACGGGAATCGATCCACCCGAACGTACCGAAAACCATAAAACGTCAACAACGGCTTATATGTACGCAAACCATCAGCGCAGGTGCAGGAATATTTGGCTTTGGCAGCACGGTAGTTGGCATTGTAAAAATTACCGTCTTTGTCCAACACCTCGCCGTGAGACAGTTCTATACCATCCCCTGCTTTGGCATCCACCGCAACCTGCACGTAGCCCGTGATATTCTGACCAAAGTCAACCACCGTTTCACCGCTCGGCGTTTGCAAAATCGCACGCGGTGTAATCGTGGTCATCTCGCGGATCGGCTCACCCTCTCGCGGAATCAACACCGACATATCCCCGTCAAACTCTTCGGCTTTCAAGACGCTTTCTGCTTTAAAAGTGGCATCCAAAGTTTCGCCATCATAAATAGTGGAGGCGCGCACTTCACTTTCCGCTACATCCCAATTTTCATCTGTTGAGACGTATTCCTTATCGCCATTTTTATATGTGATTTCCAGTTGCGCCAGCAACGCGGCAGGCTTTTGCTTATTATTATCGTGCCAATTACCCTTTTCGTGAGACATATGACTGCGATACCAACCCTTTCCAACGATAGCGGAAAGGGTATTTTTGTCTTTTAAAAGATCGGTAACGTCAAACGTCATATACTGGAGGCGATATCGATAGGACGTCCAACCCGGCATCATCACTTCATCACCTATACGTTCGCCGTTTAAATGCGCTACAAAACTACCTTGTGCGGTAATGTGCAACACTGCTGATTGCACATTATGACGGTCCAACTCAAAGTGCGTGCCAAAACGCGGACACACCTCTCCCAAATCTTTTGGAGATCGTATCCATTTCGCTTTCCACTGCATAAAAAAGCCCCCTTTACTGCCGATAGTTTAACACATATTTACCTGTTTTTCAACACCTAATACAGACAAGCGGTAACCCCCAACCGCTTTTCGGAATATTCTGTTAACAGATTACTGAAAGGTCTGTTTATATGAATTGTTTTGCCACTCTGAATACATTGTCCCCGGGAGAACAAGCACGGGTACATTCCATCAGTTGCGACAGCACGATGCGCCGCCGTTTACTGGATATTGGTTTGACCGAACACACTCTCGTTCGCTGTGTAGGACGCAGTCCTGCTGGTGATCCTGCTGCCTACCTCATCCGCGGCGCCGTGATCGCCATTCGCGATGCTGACGCTATCAAGGTGTATATCGAAAACAGAAAGGCGTGTGACTGATGGGGCTTACCAACCGCTCGGTCGGCAGGCGTGTTGCCGACACCGCTTTTTCAATACATAAACAATCTCAAACCGATACAGTTATTGCCTTGGCAGGTAATCCCAACGTTGGAAAAAGCACAGTTTTCAACGGACTGACAGGGATGCATCAACACACGGGCAACTGGCCCGGCAAGACGGTCGCCAACGTGCAAGGTGTCTGTAAAACTCCACAGCACAGACACATTCTCGTGGACATTCCCGGCACGTATTCTTTGATGGCACACTCAGCAGAAGAATGTATCGCGCGTGATTTTATCTGCTTTGGTAACCCGGATGCGGTCGTGCTGGTTTGCGACGCTACCTGTCTGGAGAGAAATTTGAATCTGGTTTTACAAACCATGGAAATCGCAAGCCGCGTTGTGGTCTGCGTCAACCTGTTGGATGAAGCGGCACGACATCACATTACCGTAGATATCCCCAAACTTTCCAAATTACTTGGCGTACCCGTCGTAGGCATCACCGCACGCGAACACGACGACCTCCACAGATTGATACAAGCGGTAGACACCGTTTTGGAAACCACTCCAAAACCGTTTCGAATACCATATCCACCAGCCATCGAAGATGCAATCAAACCGCTTGTCACCTCTCTGCGACCACATTGTGATAAACCGCACGCAAGATGGCTTGCGTTAAAATTGTTGGAAAACAGTCCCGAACTGTCGGAGCAAATAGCCGCCGCGTACGGAACAGACCTACTCACCGACCCGACCGTTCTCAACGCAATCACCGATGCCGAAACCCTTTTGGAAGAAAACAATATAACCAAAGACAGATTTCTCGATCTGGTTGCTTCCGCCTCTGTCAAACAAGCAGAACATATCGCCAAACAGGTCGTTACGTATCCCACCACTAAACGACATGAAGGTCGCCTTGACCGCTTTTTGACAGGCCGCATCACGGGTTATCTTATGATGATACTGCTCGCAGCATTCATTTTATGGCTTACAATCGTCGGTGCTAACTATCCGTCTGAACTATTATCAAAAGGGCTGTTTTGGGTACAAAATCAGTTGACCGAACTGTTTTCAGCGCTCAACGCCCCAAGTTGGTTGCACGGCGCTTTGGTATTAGGCGTATACCGTGTTCTCGCCTGGGTAATATCGGTCATGCTGCCGCCTATGGCGATATTTTTTCCGTTATTCACACTACTGGAAGACGTCGGATACCTCCCCCGCATCGCATACAATCTCGACAAGCCTTTTGCCCGTTGCAATGCTTGCGGTAAGCAGGCACTCACTATGTGCATGGGGTTTGGCTGTAATGCCGCGGGCGTGGTAGGCTGTCGCATCATTGACTCGCCGCGCGAACGCTTGCTCGCCGTGCTCACCAACAGTTTCGTGCCGTGCAACGGACGGTTTCCGACACTCATCACCCTGATTGGCATATTTTTTATCACAACCGGCGGCGTAGTAGCTACGCTATCCTCCGCGCTGTTGTTGACAGCTATGATTTTACTGGGTGTGTTTGCGACTTTCGCGGCTACCAAGCTGTTATCCTGCACCGTTTTAAAAGGCGTTCCGTCAGCATTCACATTAGAACTGCCGCCATTCCGAAAACCACAGATCGGCAAGGTCATTTGGCGTTCAATATGGGAGAGAACCATATTCGTACTGGGACGTGCAGCAGCGGTTGCCGCGCCTGCAGGTCTGTTTATCTGGCTGACCGCGAACATATACATCAGCGGCAACTCACTCCTACAAATCGGCGCTGATTGTTTAGAACCGCTCGGTCGCTTAATGGGTATGGACGGTGTCATTCTCGTCGCTTTCATTCTGGGGTTTCCTGCCAACGAGATTGTTCTTCCCATCATTTTAATGGCATATATGGCAAGCGGTACACTCACTGATATACACGACCTTTCCGCTCTGCGTGATATATTGGTGCTAAACGGTTGGACACCTCTCACCGCAGTCAGTATGATGATATTCTCGCTCTTTCATTGGCCGTGTTCCACCACCCTGCTCACCGTTCACAAGGAAACAGGAAGCCTGAAATGGACAGCGCTCGCCGCTCTGTTCCCCACAACGTTAGGAACAACGTTGTGTATGCTGTTCACCGCGATTTACAATCTGGTGCGCTGACAATATTGACAACCGTGATACAATGGGATGTAAGAGGTGAAGAAGATGCGACTGAAAGAAAAGCGTGCTTGGCCGTTATGGCTCAAATGGATGTGTTGTGCGATCCCGTTCATATTAGCGGTGATTTTATATCTTGTATTGCCTCACACACCGCGGTTTACCGAATATGTATTTGCACGCGGCATCTTCCGTGTGATCGCATATCCGCTCAACCTTCTTATCTCCGTTTTTCCGTTCTCGGTTACCGAGATCATCGTAATCCTCGCCGCACCTCTTATACTCACCCTGCTTATCATCTTCGTATATCGCATCATCAAACGCGCCGACCGAGCACAAGTCGCAGAAAAAGGTGCGCGGTTTGTGTGTTGGTGTCTGTCACTGGCGGCTCTGATCTATATGATTATGCATGGCGGCAATTACAACCGCCTGCCTGTCGGAGAATTGTTTGCACTGAACGACAACCAATACGACGCTGCTTTTTTAACCGCCGTTACCGCCGATTTGGCAAAAAAATCCTCTGCAGCCCGTCTTCAGGTCACAGAGGATGAAAATGGTTGTATGCAATTATCCGTGTCTATGTCGGAAACGCTGAAAAACACGGATGACTGTTATCAAAACTTGCGTGATACCTACCCGTTTATCACAAGCGGCACCAAACGCGTGAAATCGGTCTTATTATCCCATTACTGGTCTTACACCGGTATCACGGGAGTATACTGTCCCTGGCTGGGCGAAAGCAACGTCAACACAGACGTGCCACACAGCGGTATTCCGCACACGGCGGCACACGAAGTGGCGCATACCATGGGATTTTCCAGAGAAGACGCTTGCAACTTTATTGCGTTTCTCGGATGCATCACATCGGATGACCCGAATTACGTATATTCAGGCTATCTGTCCGCTTTTATTTACTGTTCAAACGCCCTGTACGCCTACGACACCGAACTGTGGGCAGAAACCGTCTCACACTGCTCGGACGGCGTTTTACGCGATTTACGCCAAAGAAACGCCTATTGGAAAGACTTCCAAGGTGAAGTCATGGAAGCATCAGACGATTTTAACGATGCATTTATCAAAGCAAACGGCGTAGAAAGTGGCGTGCTGAATTACAACGAGGTGGTATCGCTGATTTTGCGGTACTATGACACCCACGCAATGGTGTGATCTTATTTTGCAATAAAAGGTGCAAGTTTTGCCGCGAAAGCGTCTACCGCCGCAGGATCGCCTTGTCCGACCGACACGACCAACGGCTGACCCAATTCCATACTGAGGACACCGATAATCGATTTCGCATGCACCACTTTGTCGCCTGCGATCAGTTCGATATTAAACTCTTGCGCTGTACAAACGTGCACAAACTGTTTTGCCTGCTCTAACGTATTCAAAACGATGGTAGTCCGGAACATAATCGGTATCCTTTCTGTTGTTGATTTGCGTTTAGTATACCACATTTTTCCATAAAAATCAAGAATATTGCAATCATCACCCGTATCTGCTATAATACGGGTGTCGATTTTTCGAAAAAGGATGTCTGTATGAAAGCACTGTTTTTTACACTTGGCTGTAAAGTCAATCAATATGAAACCGAAGCGATGCGAAAATTGTTGGAAAATCGCGGATTTAAAACTGCGGAATGGATTCCCGGTCAAACCGATGATGCCGATTGTATCATTATCAACTCTTGCACCGTTACCGCTGAGGCTGACCGCAAACTACGACAACTCGTCAATCGCGCACGCCGCGAATATCCCGCCGCAATCATCATCGTAACCGGCTGTATGCCGCAAGCTTTCCCCAAAGATGCCGCCGCGCTGGAACACGCAGACGTCATACTTGGCAACGCCGCCAGACGGCAATTGCCGACTTTTATCGAGCGTTTTCTTGCCTCTCACCAACGAATCGTGGAGATTGCGCCGCACGGCAAAGAGTTCGAAGAATGTCCGATTTCCACCTTTGAGGAACACACACGTGCGTTTGTGAAGATTGAAGACGGTTGTAACCGTTTCTGTTCGTACTGCATCATCCCCTATGCGCGCGGCAGAGTACGTTCACGCTCGCTGGACGATCTTGCGGTTGAAGTGAAAGCATTGGCGGCAAACGGATACAAAGAAATCGTGCTGGTCGGTATCAACCTGACGGCATTCGGACAGGACACGGGACACAACATTGCTGATGCTGTGGAAACCGTTTGTGGCATTGACGGCATTGAACGGGTGCGATTAGGTTCGATCGAACCCGACCACCTCACCCCTGCTATCCTCGATCGTTTAGCCGCACAACCAAAACTGTGCCCACAGTTCCATTTGGCTTTACAAAGCGGTTGTAACGCCACTTTAAAACGTATGCGACGCCACTATACCGCAGAGGAATACGAAGCTCTTTGCAATGACTTACGCAAACGGTTTGACGGTTGCGCCATCACCACCGATTTTATGGTGGGATTTCCCGGGGAAACCGACGAAGAGTTTACACAATCCTTGGGGTTTGTGCAAAAAATGCAACTGGCCCGTGTGCACATTTTCGCTTACTCCCGTCGCCCGGGCACACCTGCCGCGAAAGCGCCCGATCAAATTATGAACCGTGTAAAATCCGCCAGGAGCAAACTGGCGGCTGATGCTTGCAAGAACTTGCAGCAACAGTTTGCCGCTTCCAAGATCGGTACCGTTACCACCGTGTTACTGGAAACCGCGATGCCGGACGGTACTATCTACGGATACACTCCCGAATACGTCGGCGTCTTTGTCAAAACCGATAAAACTCCCGGCAACATTCTGTCGGTGCGAATCACCGATGCCAAAGACGGCGAATGCTACGCAGAAGAAATATAAAAAAGAACGGTACGTCGTTTGACGTACCGTTCTTTTTGGTTTTTAGTACATTCCGTCCATACCGGCAGGAGCGGCAGCAGGTGCTACCGGCTCTTTTTTGTCGGCAACCAGCGATTCGGTGGTGAGCACCATCGCGGCGACAGAAGCGGCGTTCTGCAGAGCGGAGCGGGTTACCTTGGTAGGATCCACGATGCCTGCAGCGAACATATCCACATATTCTTCGGTCGCAAAGTTGAAGCCGAAGTTCACTTTCTCAGAAGAACGGATCTTGTCGATAATGACACTGCCCTCAAGACCTGCGTTGAGCGCGATCTGACGAACCGGCTCTTCAATGCCTTTGAGAACGATCTGGATACCGGTCTTTTCATCGCCCTCATACTGATCGAGCAGTTTGGCAAGTTCGGCAGAAGCGTTGATCAGCGCCACGCCACCGCCTGCAACCAAACCTTCTTCCACAGCAGCTTTGGTTGCGGCAAGCGCATCTTCAATACGCAATTTCTTTTCTTTCATTTCCACTTCGGTAGCCGCACCGACCTTGATAACCGCAACACCGCCAGCGAGTTTCGCCAAGCGTTCCTGCAGTTTCTCGCGATCGAAGTCGGAAGTGGTGGTTTCGATCTGACTGCGGATCTGTGCAACGCGAGCCGCGATCATATCGGGATCTCCTGCGCCGTCAACGATCACGGTGTATTCTTTCTGCACCTTGACCTGACGAGCACGGCCGAGCATATTCATCGTGGTCTCTTTGAGATCCAGGCCGAGTTCTTCGGAAATGACCTGACCACCGGTCAGGATAGCGATATCTTGCAACATCTCTTTGCGACGATCGCCAAAACCGGGCGCTTTCACAGCAACACAGGTAAGAGTACCGCGTAATCTGTTCACGATGAGGGTGGACAGCGCTTCGCCTTCCACATCTTCCGCTACAATGACCAGTTTTTTGCCCGACTGCAGAATCTGTTCGAGAATCGGCAGAATATCCTGAATGTTGGAGATTTTTTTGTCGGTGATGAGCAAATACGCATCATCGATAACCGCTTCCATTTTATCGGTATCGGTTACCATATACGGGGTGATGTAACCGCGGTCAAACTGCATACCTTCCACCACTTCGGTAAAGGTTTCAGCGGTTTTGGATTCTTCCACTGTGATAACACCGTCCGCAGACACCTTTTCCATCGCTTCGGCAATCAGTTTGCCAATATAGGCATCGCCTGCAGAGATGGTAGCGGCACTGGCAATGTCATCAGAGCCATTCACCTTTTTGGAGTTTGCTTTTACAGTCTCCACGACCTTATCCACCGCAATCTGAATACCGCGTTTAACACTCATGGGGTTCGCGCCTGCGGCAACGTTTTTCATACCCTCACGGATGAGTGCCTGTGCCAGCAAAGTTGCAGTGGTGGTACCATCACCGGCAACGTCGTTGGTTTTGGTGGAAACTTCTTTGACAAGCTGTGCGCCCATATTCTCGAACGCATCATCCAGTTCAATTTCTTTTGCAATGGTAACGCCGTCATTGGTGATGAGCGGTGCACCGAATTTTCTGTCCAGAACCACATTGCGACCACGGGGGCCCAAGGTGATCTTCACGGTGTTCGCAAGCTGGTCCACACCTGCTTGCAGTGCTTTTCTGGCTTCTTCGCCGTACAAAATGACTTTAGACATAAGATAAGCCCTCCTAATCAGTCAACGATCGCGAGAATATCGCTCTGGCGCACGATGATAAACTCTTCGCCGTCCAGTTTGATCTCGGTTCCGGAATATTTGCTGGTGAGCACACGGTCGCCCACTTTCACATACATCACAACGTCTTTGCCTTCTACATTGCCGCCGGGCCCGACTGCGACCACTTCCGCAACCTGCGGTTTTTCTTTCGCGGCACCTGCTAAAATGATGCCACCTTTCGTCGTTTCTTCGGCTTCTACCATTTTGATGACCACACGGTCTGCCAAAGGTTTAATTGCCATATTCATTGCCTCCTTAGCAAAAATCTACATTGTTAGCACTCGCACGTTAAGAGTGCTAAAACCTATTGTAACCATTTTTTTGAAAAAATCAATAGGAAAACGGAAAAAATTTCCGCTTTTTATAGTTTATTTACAAATCACTTGAAATACATATACAACTGGCATTTGAGCATACCGTTATACAGTTTTCTACGCTTATCCGCTTTGCGACCGAACAAGGTTTCAAATTCTTCGTGCGGACTGATGATAGCGTAACTCCAGCCTTGCTTGGGTTGGAACACGCGACCCATCTGTCGATACAGATCTTCCGCCGCCTGCACATCCAGCAAACGCTCACCATACGGCGGATTGCACAGCACAATACCGCTGTCCCCTTCCGGTTTGAATGTCTGCAACGCCTTTTCAGAGGCTTTCACCTGCGCCGCCACACTCGCTTTTGCGGCGTTTTCCAACGTTAACCGCACGGCTTCAGGGTCGATATCACAGCCGATTGCTTCAAACACACGATCGTGTTTTTCAAAACTTCTGGCACGTTCACGCTCGGCACGCCAAATCTCATCCGGCATCTGATCCCAATCCATAAACGCAAAACGACGCTTGATACCGGGTGCGATTCCCATTGCCGCCAACGCACCTTCAATCAACAGCGTACCCGAACCGCAACACGGGTCCACAATTCGATCCGCGCGGCGCACACGCATCACGTCCACGATTGCAGCCGCCAACGTTTCTTTGATCGGTGCGCCACCGGCGTTTTGGCGATAACCACGTTTATGCAATCCTGCGCCACTGCTATCGAGCAGTAACGTTACTTCGTCTTTCAAAATAGAAAACTGCAACTGGTGCTTAGCACCGCTTTCCTGCAACCACGAAACGCCGTACGCTTTTCCCAAACGTTCCGCGGCGGCTTTTTTGATGATAGCTTGGCAATCCGGCACGCTGTGCAAAGCAGAATTCAGCGACCAACCTTTCACGGGAAACGCATCGTTTTTACCGATAAACCGTTCCAAAGGCAACGCTTTGACACCCTGGAACAACTCTTCAAAACTACGCGCCATAAACACACCCAGCACAATCTGGATACGCTCGGCATATCTGGAACCGATATTGGCACGAGCCAACATATCCCAGCCGCCCACAAACAACACGCGACCGTTTTCCACCGTTACGTCTTCAGCGCCCATACGGCGCAGTTCATCTGCCAAAATGCCTTCAATGCCGAACAGACACGGGGCACACATCCGTAATTTTTCCATTACTTTTCCCTCAAATAAAACAAGGAACCTGATACCGCCAGAGCGATAGCATGTTCCCTGCCGTTTTTATATTTTAGCCTTGGCGGTTTGTTTTTTTGGAAAAACCGCCATGTTTGCTGTCAAGCGAACGTTTGAGATCGGAAATTTTTTCATCACTCGTCTGCTTAAACTTGGACATCATATCCTCAAAACTGTCTCCGCCGCTCGCGCGGGAAGATTTCCATTCAAAATCGCCGGGTCTGCCGGGAGATACAGCAGGTTGACGCGGCGCACGCGGTGCCGGAGGCGTTGCTTTTTTGATAGATAAACTGATCTTGCCGTCCTCAGCAATGGTCAGCACTTTGACTTTAACAGTTTGACCTTCTTGAATATGATCACGAATTTCCTTGACATAAGTAGCGGCTACTTCAGAAATATGTACCATTCCTGTTTTACCTTCACCGAGATCTACAAACGCACCGAACTTCGTGATACCGGTAATTTTCCCTTCAAGAATCGCTCCAACTTCCACCTGCATAAACGATATATTTCCTCCCAATTATTCGCCCGGAATCGGATAAAATACCTGCTCGCCGTCTTTTACCCAACCGTTATCACGGGCTTCCTCTTCCATTTGGATATCGGAATTGTTTAATTTTTCCTGGCTGGATTCATTCTGCAGTTCAATGCGGCGAATCTCCGCTTCGTTGGCAGCGAGTTCTTCACGCTTGCTGTGAAGCTGAATCTGCAACGATACTACCTGCACCACGACGTATACAGCAAAAGCCGCACATGCAACGCGCAAGAAAATATTCTTTTTCTTTTTCTGCGGTTTTGCAGCTCTGCCGACGCGCATGATGAATCCTCCTTTCGAAAACTGAAAATTCCTATACACATTTACTATACTATACATAGTATTATTTTTTCAAGACTTTTTTGAAATTTTTTTACTTTTTTTGCGTCTTTCTCCGATTTTTTTGACAGCCGCACGGTAAAATGCCAAAAACTTCGATTGCACACCGCTAAACAGTATCCGCAACACCGCATATACCTTGCGTCTGATTCCTCTTACGAACAGGAACATCCCCCGTATAACCGTCCCGAGTACACGATGGCACAATCGTCCCATCGTGAAATAAAACGAGCAAAACCCCGTCAACTCCCCGATAAGTAAATACGGATATAATTGACCGTCCGCTATCCCCAAGAACACAAAAAACGTAATCAAAGCAGAGGTGATGCAAAAGAAGATATCCTGAAAGAAACAACCAATAACAGACGGCACAAACAGCAAGCGCCACGTTCGAAACAACTCATAATACAATCCGATCCAAACGCCCAGACCGCACGCGTACAGGAAATTGACCAGTTGTAGTTTACTGATCTGATCCATCTTATCGGAACATCCTACCGAGCAGAGAGCGCGGTCGGACACACTGCGAGTATATCAAACTGTCTACATGGCCGCTCAACCGCACATCCCCCGTCTCTAACTGCAGATGAGAGATATGCAGTTTTTGACCGCATATCGTCAACATACCGCAAGTCGTCTTCAACTTCACAGACTGCTCATCAAAGCTCTCCACTTCGGTAACGCCGCTGATATGTACCTGTCCCCGCTCTTTCAAGATCAGATCATGGGGTCGTTCGTTTTCTTGCAGATCCGCCATACAATACCTCACCTTTCTCTATCTGGTTTCATTGTATGGAACTGCTACGGTATATATGACAAAAGACGTTGTTCGTCAACCGAACAACGTCTTTATATCACAAAATCAAATACATGCCGGCGGCATCGCTTTTTGCCACCGTTTCTTGCACAGACAACACTTTCACACGTATTTCGCGTGCACCGAGCGTTACCGCGATGACGTCCCCTTCTTTCACATCATAGATGCGCGCGCCACCTTATCGTTCACCGTAACCTTTCCTGCATCGCAGGCTTCATTGGCAACGGTACGACGTTTGATGATGCGAGAGACTTTCAAATATTTATCCAAGCGCAAATCGGATACCTCCTAGGATAGACAAAAGCCGCCCGAAGGCGGCTTTTCAGAGAAGCGAAATTATTTCGCAACAGCGTCTTTGAAAGCTTTACCAGCTTTGAAGACAGGCTGCTTGGAAGCAGCAATTTTGATCTCAGCGCCGGTCTGCGGATTACGGCCGGTGCGAGCAGCACGCTCACGAACCTCAAAAGTACCAAAGCCAACCAACTGGACTTTGTCGCCAGCCGCAACAGCGTCTTCGATAGCAGCCAAAACAGCCGCAACTGCTTTCTCAGCATCTTTTTTGGACAGTGCTGCTTTGTCAGCAACTGCCGCTACGAGTTCTACCTTGTTCATTGTGAATACCTCCATTTTTTTATACAAAGCGAATATCGTTTACCGATTCGCCTCTTTACAAATCATTTACGGACGTTTCTTCCCAAAGGGCACGCCATCCGTCCGCACTCACAGCGGAAACATCCATATTTCTCTCTGCGAGCAACCGTTCCATTCTGAAAAATCGACCGACAAAACGGTTTGCCGCCAATGATAATTGCTCTTCGGCATCCAGCGATAACTGTCTGGCCAACGCAGTCATTGAGAACAACATATCTCCTAACTGTTCTGCCACGTCCGCCTCACCGACAATCGCCTGCTTGAAAACAGATAACTGTTCTTCCAACAACGCAACCGTCTGCAAAACATCCGAGGTCATTTCAAAGCCAACGCGCCGCGCACGACCGAGTACTTTCGAAGCACGCATCAGCGCAGGTAATGAATGCGGCACGCCATCCAACAACTGCGACTGCGTTTTACCGCCTTTCGCCTGCCGTTTGACAGCATCCCAGTTTTTCAAAGCCTGTCCTGCATCAGCAGCAGAAAGATCACCAAACACGTGCGGATGCCGCATCACCAATTTCTGACACAACGCATCTACAACATCTTCAAAAGTGAACCCGTCCGCCTCTTCTTCAATACAGGCGTGAAAAACGACCTGCAACAAAACATCTCCTAGTTCCTCTTGCAAGCCGTCGCTATCACCTTGGTCGATTGCTTCCAGCGCCTCATGGGTCTCTTCCAAAAAATCACCGCGAATGGATCGATGTGTCTGTTCTCGATCCCACGGACATCCGTCCGGCGAACGTAAAATTCGCATGATCTGCAACAAATCCTGCATATCATAACGATTTTTGAAATCAAACTGAACTGCCATACAATCGATTATTCTCCAAACCTAGCCGTAAGGAAGTCGCTCCTTACTTGTAATCATCATACCGCAAAAAAACACACAATGCAAGTGTTTTTTGGTAAATAAATCAAAAATTTTCGCCTATTTGAATACTTTTTATCTATTTTTTAGAGTTCTTCGCCACATTTTTGACAAAAATCGGCATCTTTCGGATTGGTTTTGCCGCAAGAAGCGCAATGTCTCGTATGACGCAGAATATCCATCTGTTCGGTGAGGTCAATGACCGTTTGCTGCAACGCGTCAATCTCCTCACACAACACACCGATCGCCTCATCAGCATTTGCGCCATCGGTGTGTGCACCATACGACAATCTGCCGATCTCTTCGTATTTTGAACGAATGATACGCTCGGTTTCAGCAACCGACAATTTCAGTTTTCCGAAATTGACCAATTCACCGGTCTTCTCGCCTGCAGTCTTTGCCAATTCTTTCGCTTTGCAAATGACTTCTTCAACAGTCGTCATGGTCATCACTCCTTTGCACTACATCCGCCAAACGCGGTCTTTATATTCAGTATACAGTATTCTTTATAAAAAAGCAAGTAGCATATTAGCCCGTAAACTCGCGCAAAATACTGTTTTGCGGCAACAAAGACAACGGCAACTGCGGAAACACCGACATGCGTTCGATCAAACGTGCAGCCACATCCACGTTCGGCTCATCCGCCCCCACCTTTGATAAACGTTCCAGAAGCGGTTCTTTGAGCATACACGGTTCATATGCAAATGCGGTATCGATCACGCAATCCGCCGCATCGGTGAACGGGAACATATACAATTCCTCTCCCCTGACCACCTGCGGCCACATCCGCATTGTGTTGGAAAACGGACTGTTACGAAACTGATCGTCCCGTAAAATACGCCGACACAACCGCAAATCGCGTCGCGCCAGCCAGATACTGTCCTGTCGTTCAAACCTGGACAGCGTATTGATAAACAGCCGCACGGTGCCGTCATTCGGCATCACCTGACCCAGTTTGGGATGAAAGGCGTGAATGCCCTCAAAAATAACCGCCGCATCCTCTTCCAGTTCCAGATGCACCGTTTCCGCGTGCGGCGCGTGAGCGTTGAAATCAAATTTTGGTAGTTCGGTTTTACCGTATGCGGTGATTTCCCGCACACAAGCAAATAACCGCTCGGCATCCAACGCGTCAATCGACTCATAATCGTATTGACCGTTGGGCAACATAGGCGCTCTACCATATCCCAAATAGAAATCGTCCAGCGATACGACGTGCGCGACAGTGCCCAAATCCGCAAGCGCAGTTTTCAGCAGAGAAGCCGTTGTCGTCTTACCGGATGAAGAGGGACCGCACAACAGCACAATACGGCGTTTTTGCGGTACTGCGTGAATGGTCTTTGCCACCTGCGTAATCTCATCGTGATACCTGCGCTCCTCTGCCTCTATCAGTCTGACAGGGTCAGCAAGTGCATCTCGGCACACCGCATCCACCGAAATATTTCGGGTCTCAATTGCATTCTTCATAAAACTGGATCACTTGTTCCTTCCTGGCGATCATTTCTTCAAAGCGCGCAATATACTCATACGGGAACTTGTAATTAAATATGCGGGAAAGTTGATCGCTGTGCGGCACTTTCAATTTGGTAACCGCACCTGCGCCGCACCCCAAAATGGTATGCGTTTCATCCATAATATATACATTGTAAAGGCCTTCTTTGCCTTTCTTTGCCCATCCTGTATTTTCCTGGTTGCTGACCGCGCGGCTTTGGCGGTACAGATAATACGGCAAATACCCGTCCCGTGTCAGCCGTTCGTTGCTCAAAGCAATCATCCGCGCCGCCGCCAAAGACGGCTCATAATCGGCACGGTGTTGCAGCACCAGATTGGAAGCACGCTTCAGGCACAAGGTATGTACGGTAACGCTTTCGGGCGACAACAACAGAATGGAATCCATCGTTTGCGCAAACCCCTCAACCGTATCCCCGGGCAAACCAGCAATGAGATCGGTGTTGATATTATCCAAGCCACAACGCCGTGCCAGCGCGAACGCATCGTAAAACTGTTCTGCAGTATGACGACGACCGATGTTTTGCAACACCTCATTTTGCAACGTTTGCGGATTGATGCTGATACGATCGATTCCTGCCGCTTTGATAGCGCGCAGTTTTGCTTCGGTTACCGTATCGGGGCGACCTGCTTCCACCGTATATTCACGCAGATGGCTCAGATCGAAATGTGTTTCAATCACTTTAAACAAACGCGTCAACTGTTCAGCGGTTAAGGTGGTCGGCGTACCGCCACCGAAATACACCGTTTCCAAACGCAGACCGAGTCTGCGGGTCATATCCCCCGTGAACGCCAATTCCTGTTCCAGTTTCTCCACGTAATCAGGTATCAGTTTTTCCGCCTGGGTTACGGTTTGAGAAACAAACGAACAATAATCGCATCGTGTCGGGCAAAACGGAATGGAAATATACAAACTGAAAGAATCCGCACGCGATAACGCAAGAATTTCGTTTTCCGCACGTAAGACGCGTTGCATCAATTCGATTTTCGGCTCACTGACCAACAATTTCTCACGGAAATGGGTCAGCGCGGCATCCGCACCGTTGGCCGCTGTCAATCGGCGCAACAATTTGACGGGACGTACGCCCGTAACCAAGCCCCAATCTTGTCCCACGCCCAAAAGTTCGGTCAACAAACGGTACAACAGTGTGGTCATGGTCAACTCACAACTATCCCGATAGGTTATATCCGTTTTGGACACGGTCGCAGTCAAAGTTTGGTCAACTTCCTCGAAATGCAAACGCACCGATATAGCGGTTTCCTTAGCACCTTCTTGCATAGTGCCGGTTACCGTCAACCCTTCAAAAGCACCGTCATCTACGGTATCGTGCAGGGTAATAATCTTCTCCTGCGGTAAAAATAAGCGGCAAACATTTTCCATTTCAAAATGAAAATCGTTGCCGTTCAGCAACATGTACATAGAATTCTCCTATATATGCGCGAGATACGGATTTTCACGGCGTTCCGCCGACAATGTGGTAGCAGGACCGTGTCCCGACAAAATGGTATACTCACCATCCAAGTCAGCCAACCGCGCCAATGACGCACGCATTGCAGGCACATCACCGGTCGGAAAATCCGTGCGACCGATCGAGCGATTAAACAGCGTGTCCCCCGAAAACAGCCAATTCCCCACCTGATAACAGCAACTGCCAGACGTATGTCCCGGCGTATGCAACACACGCACCGTTTCATCACCGAACGAAAACGTATCATTATCGGTGTACCATACGTCAGCCTGCACCGTAACGGGCAATCCGGAAAAAGGCATACTGAGATTGTAGTTGGCATCCTCAAGCAACATTTTTTCCGACAAGCAGGCTGTTACAGGACAGCCGAACACCCGTTTGAGCTCCCCTACCGCCTGCACATGGTCAAAATGTCCGTGTGTCAACCAAATCCCCTTTACAGACAAATCGTGCATACGAATATGTTGAATAATGCGATCCGCAGCGTCTCCCGGATCGATTATCACAGCATCACGCTCATCGGTAGACAAAACATAGCAGTTGGTTTGCAAAGGTCCGACCACGATGGTGTTTACTTGCATTTCGCACCGCCTTTGTTCCAAATATCGGTATCCATCAAGATGGTTACCGGTCCGTCATTGATCAAAGATACTTGCATATCCGCACCAAACTCGCCCGTTTCCACCTGCACACCGTATCGACGAAGTGCTTCGCAAAAATAGTCAAACAGCGGTTTGGCGATTGTCGCAGGTGCGGCACCAAAGAAATCGGGACGGCGACCGTGCGAAATATCCGCACACAGCGTAAACTGGGACACTGCTAAAATACTGCCTCCTACATCCAAAAGAGAGCGATTCATTTTATCGTTTTCGTCGCAGAAAACGCGCATTTCCACCACTTTTTTCGCAAGCAGATCGGCAGTGGCTTCGGTATCTTCCGGCACGACACCTACCAAGAGCATCACGCCATGATCGATCTTGCCGATCACCTCACCGTCTACCGTTACGTCGGCTTTGGAAACACGTTGATATACCGCTTTCATTGTCAAACCTCCACTAGTCTATCCGTCAGGTCATGGAACGATCCACACGCTCCACACCCGAAATTTGATTGAGTCGCATAATCACAAAATTCAAGTGATCCAGACTGTTAACCGCGATCGTCAGATACACCACCGCGTCATCATCAGCGCCCTGCGGATCGCGTGCGCTCAAAGCATGAATCATCACACGCATAGACGACAGCATCGCCGTGATGTCCGCAAGCAGACCTTGTCTGTTTCGTGCGTGCACCTGCAAAGAAGCTTTAAACTCACCGTTAATCGCAGTTTCCCAATGTGCTTGTACCCACCGCTCCGGTTCTGCGGCATTCGCAGGCAACGCAGGCACGTTGGAACAATCGCGTTTATGAATGGAAACGCCGTAACCGCGCGTGATAAAGCCGATGATCGGATCGCCCGGAACAGGATTGCAACAACGTGCAAATTTCACCAGACAGTTTTCCATACCTTCCACGATAACGCCGCCGTTATTATGGCGACGACGGGTATTGTTCGCGCGGGCAAGCGCCTCCGCCGTCGGATCGACTCTGTCGGTGGATTTCACCATCTTTTGATAGTCATCACGCATACGCGGAATGATATTGGACAACTGCACGCCGCCGTAACCGATAGCCGCTTCAAAATCTTCCACCGTTTCAAAACGCTGTCTTTGCGCGTACGTCATCAGGAAACCTTCCAGTTCCGAATCGGTCAAACGGATGAGGTTGCGACTGAGTTCACGCATCAGTTCGGCGTGGCCTTGTTCAATATTTTCTTCGCGGCGTTCTTTCTTGAACCAGCCGCGGATCTTGATGCGTGCTTCGCTCGTCTTGACAATATTGAGCCAATCACGACTGGGACCGTGTCCCGCCGCAGAGGTGGTCAACACTTCCACGATTTCACCGATTTTGACTTTGTAATCCAGCGGAACGATCTTGCCGTCCACTTTCGCGCCAATCATACGGTTGCCGACAGCGGAATGGATAGCATACGCAAAGTCAATAACCGTCGCACCGAGCGGAAGTGCAATCACATCGCCTTTTGGCGTGAACACAAACACTTCCTCGCTGGACAGATCGGTCTTGATACTGCGCACGATATCTTCCGCATCGTCTACATCTTTTTGGTTTTCGATAAACTGACGCATCCACGCCAATTTTTCATCCAGATTATCCTTTTTCTGCAAACCGAGTTTGTATCTCCAATGCGCGGCAACACCGTACTCCGCCGTATAATGCATTTCCCAACTGCGGATCTGCACCTCAAACGGAATCTTCTCTTTGCTGATCACAGTGGTGTGCAAAGACTGGTACATATTCGGTTTCGGAGTGGAAATATAATCTTTAAAACGATTTGGCAACGGGCGGAACATATCGTGTACGATGCCCAACACGTTATAGCAATCATTGACACTGTCAACGATCACACGAACCGCATAAATATCGAAAATCTGTTCAAGCGATTTGCCTTGCAAATACATCTTACGATAGATGCCGGGGATGCTCTTGATACGACCGGACAGATGGCACTCAATACCGTATTCTTTCAAATGCTCCACAATACGATTCTGGATATCCTCCAAAAACGCGTGCCGTTCTTCCAACTGCAAAGACAACGCTTCTTCGATCTCATGATACGCCACCGGATCGAGCACCCGTAAAGACAGGTCCTCCAATTCCTCTTTGGCGGCACGGATACCGAGTCGATGCGCCAAGGGGGCGTAAATATCCATCGTCTCGCGCGCTTTATCACGGCGTTTTTGCTCCGGCCAACCATCGCTGGTACGCATATTATGCATACGGTCCGCCAGCTTGATAATCATAACGCGGATATCCTGTGACATCGCCAACAACATCTTACGCACGTTTTCCGCTTGTTGTTCTTCTCGGGTAGAGAAGGTCATTTTGGTGATTTTGGTAACACCATCCACCAAGTTGGCAATGTTATCGCCAAACTGCTTGCGCAGTTCCGCCAATTCAACGCCGGTATCTTCCACCACATCATGCAACAGCGCCGCCGCAATCGTCTCGCTGTCCATACCGAGTTCCACCAGAATGGCGGCAACCGCCAACGGATGGCATACGTATTCCTCACCCGATGCGCGACGTTGACCGTCATGGGACGCAATCGCGAGATTCATCGCGCGTTGAATCACGTCGGTATCATACGAACGTTCACTGTTATCTATCAGCATAGCCAAATGATTGACCGCTTCTTCTTGTGTACGAGGGATATACATACAGAATTACTCCTTCAGGTGTTGCCACATCGGGGTTTGCGTCAAATCGCTCTTTCCGTCGGACGGCAACACGGTGATTTGTAATATTTCACCAAAATCATGCACCGCTATCAGACCTGCTTCTCGCCATATCTCAATCAAAACTCGGATGGAAAGCATGGAGAATTGCGGTTGCTCCAATATATGATGCAGTTGTTCCAAAGTTCCCTTGAAACCGTTTTTGGAAGCCAAGTAACGATACATCAGTCCCATCTGTTCACGAGACGGTAACAGATCATCGCTGTCCACCGTTTCCCGTCGCATCAGCGCATCAAACTGCTGTGCTGTCTGCAACAGATCGTCCTCATTGGTATCCGCATAACGCATATCTTTCAGCAGTATCGTAGGCGAAACAACGCCTTTATATACGTTTTTCTCCAAGGTTACCGCCAGATCGAACACACCGCCGCAGGAAATCGGAAAATCCTGATATTCCGTATGGAATTTCAAAACATTTAACCGCGTCTCCCCTTTCGAGAAAGACAAGCGCAAATGTTTTCCGTTTCCGATGGGGGTGATATTATCCAGTCGCATACCGTATAAACCGAACACAGGTGCAGGGTTGCCCGCTCCAAACGGTTCCATCGCCGCGATCATTGCCAATTTTTCCACATCAACGCCTGCAGGACGCAACTTGAAATCAACGCGCAAAGTCGGCACAGGCATCTGCGGATGCGTTTCTTTTGCGTATGCATTGATTTTCTTGCGGAAAGTTTCGATATTTCCGGGCAGTACGCTGAGTCCTGCCGCCAATTCATGACCGCCAAAGGTTACCAGATCGTCCGCACAGGCACACAACGCATCGAACAGCGAAAAGCCCTCAATACTACGTCCCGAGCCTCGTGCAATACCGTCGGTTACGGACAACAAAATACTGGGTTTTCCGTATCGCTCGGTCAGACGTGCAGCCAAAATACCAATAACACCTGCAGGCCAATCGTTTCCTTCGATGACCAACACCCTGTCCGCCAATTTCTCGGGATGTGCGATCAGGTCTTCTTCAATACACTTGAGAATTTGCGTTTCTGCGGTCTGCCGCGCGGTGTTACAATCGTGCACCTGCTGCGCCAACCGTTCCGCTTGCGCCGCATCTTCTTCCAACAACAGCTGTGCCGCGATGATCGGATCGGCTATACGCCCTGCCGCATTGAGACGCGGTGCAATGGAAAACACCACACGGGTTGCGGTCAGCTCTTTATCCGACAAGCCTGCCAACTGCGCCAATGCTCTGAGACCGGGACGGCGCAAATGATTCATCACTGCCAGACCACGACGTACCAAATTGCGTGTAGTTCCCACCAGCGGCATCACGTCCGCCAACATACCGAGAGCGAGCAGATCACCGTATTCTTCCATCACGCTGTCTGCATCGCCTTCCAAGGCGCACACCAACATAAACGCCACACCGACACCTGCATAATTCACACAACCGCTCTGGCAGTCCGCACGGTGCGGATCTACCACCGCCACCGCCGCGGGCAACTCCTCTTTGGGTTGATGATGGTCGGTAACCACCACGTCGATACCTTTTTGTGCGGCGTACGCAATCTCTTCCACCGCCGTTACGCCGTTATCCACCGTGATAACCAGTTGAATATCTTTTTCGGCAAACTCATCAATGAGTCCCATGTGTAAACCGTAACCGTCCCCCTCGCGTGTGGGCAGACGATACTGCACGTTAGCACCTTGCCGTTTCAAATACGAATAGAGAAGCGCCGTCGAGGTGATGCCGTCTACATCATAGTCGCCGTACACCATAATGCGCTCTCCGTTATCCAAAGCCAGACCAATACGTTCCACTGCAGCATCCATATCCGCAAAACTGAACGGATCGTCCATCTCTTCACCAAGCAAAAACGCATACGCTTCATCCGGATCCACGATACCGCGGGTGGTCAACAATATCGCCAAAAACGGATTGATCTCGCAGGCTTCCGCGAGTGCGGCGGCCGCGTCTGTATCCAATTTAGGCAACAACCATTTACGTATAGCCATGCGTTATCCTCCTTTTTTGTCGAAATAATAATGTAGTATAACATTTTTTATCCGATTTTTCAATATCAAAACCTAAAAAAGACGACCGTTTATCGCACAAAACAGCCATAAACGGTCGTCTACATATTAAATTTATTCACCTGCAGCATCCGCAAAGGTGATCGGACAACCGATCGCCGTCTGACATTCTGTCAAACCCGGGGCGATAATCTCCTTTGTCCGTTCATAAGATTTCTTGGATTTGGTAGCGGCAGTACCCGTCAAACCGTATTTTTCGGCACCGTCATTTGCGTTTTCCAACGGATAAATGGTGTACTGATATCCACTGCCGCCCGGATATTTGTCCACCCAAGTGGGAATCACATCCACGTCAGACAACACCACCTTGCCGTCGCTGTATTTGTCAAACGTGCAATATAACAGCAATCCGTCCTCGGTGTGTCCGCTGGGGCAACTGTCCATGCGTTCCTGACGCTGATTGGAAACGGCGTTACCTGCTGAATATAAGCAAACCGTTTGATGTTCGCCGTCTGCCGATTTCAGCAGTTCCATCGGCTGTACGACGTGCGGATGACCGCCCACGATCACGTCAACCCCTTTATCACAAAGGGTTTGCGCAATTGTATTCTGCCAGCTGTTTTCAGTGGTTTGGTATTCATCACCCCAATGCATATACAGCATGGTAACTTCCGCACCTGCTGCTTTCATATCGGTGAGCACCTCATCCACCACCGCATAAAACCCATCTAAATCGTTGTAAGAAAACGAGTTGAGTAACGGACCCGCCTCTTTTTTGACCGGGATACCGTTCACGGTTTTTAAGCCTTCCTCCGTACGTCCCGTTTCATAAGTGAACGTCGCCATACCGACACGAATACCGTTGATTTCCTGCACCGTGAAGATTGCTTCGTCCTCACTCAAACGCGTTCCCGTGTATGTAATGCCTTTTTCGCGCAGCACTTCCTGCGTGCGTTTCAGTCCCGAAAATCCCGTGTCGTAACTATGGTTATTAGAGGTCAGCACCATACTGAGTCCTGCTTCTTTGATAGCGTCCGCCAAACTGTCGGGGGTATTGAACGAAGGATAGCCTGCATATTTGCGGTTTTCATTACCTGCAAAAGTGGTTTCCAGATTGGCAACCGAGAAATCCGCGGCTTTGAAATACGCGCCCACCTCTTTGAAGAAAGCACCGAAATCCCATTCCTCTTTACCCGGCACTTTGGCACCGTTCAACTGCGGATCGTGTACCATAATATCCCCCGTGCTGAGAATGGTAGCAGAAGATACTTTGTACGGTTCGCGCGGCTGGGTAGTACCCGTGGTCTGTGCTGTCGAAGGCATCGTACCGTTGCCGCCGTCGGTCTGTTGTGCCGGCGCGCGGTTAAGTCCGCCGCCAAAAACGGTCAGCAACACCACCGCAATCACTGCGCAACACGCCACCGCGCCTACGCCCCAATACAACGCATAATTGGTCTTTCCGTGTCGTCCTTTCATATACATCCCTCGCATTTAGAACTCGATACGTACAGTATACCACGTTTTGTCATAAATGCAAATAGCAAAACGGACGGGATTCGCATCCCGTCCGTTTTCAAAATCATTTAGTTCACGTTCACGTTGGAACAATTATACAGGCACAGCAGTTTATCTTCTCGTTTGTCTGTTACATTGCCCGAAACGATGATGTCAGCGCTGTTGCGCACGGAAATATCACACGCGATACCGGGCGTTTCATCATCAAACATCTCGGAGGAACAGTCGATAAAGCGATTGTCGCGCACCTCAAGTCCTTTGGTCGCCGTTACATAAATGCCGCTGTTACCGCAGTTTTTAAAGGTGTTGCCGATCAAGCGCATATTGGTATGCACACCGGCAGGGTGATCGGAAAAACCGCTGTCGTGAGAGGTTTTAACCACGATTGCACCGAGGTTTGCGTTGCGCGGTGCATGGCCGCATTTTTCAAAGTGGCAGTTGCGGATCTCCACGTTGTCCGACGGTCCGACTTCATACCAATAATTCAGATCGGGTGCTACAATAATGGCAGGTAACGCCATACCGTATACGCGGCAGTTATTCACCGTTACGTTGCGGCTTTGGAGCAAGAAGCCGCGCGCACGGGTGTGGCGCACTTCACAGTTATCCAGTTCTACCGATGCGAAGTATGCATCGTTGGCAAGAACGTCTCCAACGCCGTATTCGCCTTCAAAACTGTCAATCACCGCATAGCCGTCTTCATAGGATACAATCGTCAGTCTGCCCTTTTCAAGCAAGGTTTCGGCATCGTAAACAATAAGAACGTCGCCTTGTTTAGCCCAGTTGTTATCCAAGGCAACACCTTTGCGTAAACACTGCACCGCACCGTCTTCACGGATCGTTTCAATTTTTGCCGCCGTGCCGTGGATGTTGAGCGCATCATCGCCCAAACCAACAAAGGTGCAGTCTTTCATCTTGAGGTAGCCGGACAGACCCAGCACGTGAATACCGTCCGCATTGGCGGAATACAATGTTTTGGCATCTTTCGGCAAACGGATATTGAAGTTTTCAAACGTAAAGTTAGAAGATGGCGGAGAAACGCGCGCGCCCATGCTGGAACAACGCTCAATCTCAATATTTTTGAGCAACACGTCGTGGCAATCAGCAAACATAAACACCGAATTACCGTAGATGATATAGCGATACAAAATGCGCTCGCCGATATACAAAGAAGACACCAAATCGTGCGCCCGGTCGCCCCACACACTCATATCCACGCGAATCAGATTTTCACCGATCACGGTATAGCGCACGCCGCTGATTTTCTGGCGTTCCACCCCGTTTTCATCCGTGATCCATTCGCGCAAAATCTTGTCATAGGTATCCAGATGATAGTTGGGAGTACCTTCCTCATCGAAGGTATCGCTACCCCACAAATGTTCCCAACCGGTTACCTGAAACTCGTCATCGATCTTCACGTCGTAAGTCAAGCTTTCCACGTCTATCGCAACGATTCGACCGATGCAGTTAACGTGATTGTCGGTTGTAAAGGTGAAGTCCTTTATATCGATGTTATGACAATTTGTGAATTCAAAACCGTTGTTATTTTCAGGTTTATCCCCTGTTGCGGTAAAATGAGTCAGAATGGTGGCGTCCTCACCGCACATAGTGCAGTTATCCACACCCACAACGTATACCGCCTTGTCCATAAAATATCTGCCGGGCGGAAAATAGATTTCAAAATCTCGTTTATTCTCCTCAAAAACTTTCTGCAACACAGCAGAACAAGAGGTTTTACCGTCCGCAACAGCACCGGCTTGCACAATGTTGATACGTTTCATGAACAGATCCTCCGTTTCATCGTTTCACGTCCAGAAATATTGTACTATATGAAAAAGCGTTTGTCGATAGGTAAAATGTAGTTTTCAATATATTTAGCATATCACATTTTGATGCATCCGTCTTTCTGATAACATTCTTCCTTGAAAAAACGAATATAGTGTGATATACTGGTATCACATCAGTTTTGGAGGCATTTTGTATGCATTTGTTAGAATCCGGTCAAATGTATCTGGAAACGATATTTGTATTATCCAAGAAAAACGCAGTTGTGCGGTCGGTGGACATCAGCGAACATATGGGGTTTTCCAAACCCAGTGTTAGCCGCGCAGTCGGTCTGCTGAAAGAAGGCGGATATATCACGGTAGATGCGGACGGACATCTCTCTCTTACCGATATCGGCTTGGAAGTAGCAGAGAAAATTTACGAGCGCCATACGTTGCTCACGCAGTTCCTTGTCAATTTGGGCGTTGATCCGCAGGTGGCAAGCGATGATGCCTGCAAGATCGAGCACGACATCAGCGACGAGTCGTTTGACGCCATCAAACGCCACGCTGAACAACACAAATAACAAAAAAGCGAAGATGCCGCAGCATCTTCCCTTTTTCATTTCAGAAAAACGTCGCTACTTCCTGCTCGGGTGCGACACATTTTTTGAGAGCAGTTACCTCTAACACGGGACCGCGACGACCGTACAGCGGATGATTGACGATGTGAATTTCAGCGGTAATGGAGAGCCATTCACGATCCACGATCGGTTCATCCCATTCGGCGACCAAGCCTGCAAAAGTGGTATCATCGGCACAGCAGGTCATCACATAACGACCGATGACAAAGCCGCTCTTTTTGAGCAGTTTTTCCGCAATGGCGATTCCTTTAAAGCACACAGTCTTACCGTCGTACGTGTCCATATTTTCGCCCATATCGCGATACCACAACGCATAGTCGGTATCTTCGATGGTGATGATCGGGGCGTTCACGTCAAACGGCAACGGATCCTCAATATCATCGTATTCCACTTGTCCATCGGGCGATTCATACGCAATCTCCGCGCGGCGGCTGGTGGCACGCACGATTTTATGCAACGCCATTTTATCAACGGCATCCGTAAAGCGATTGAACACCACCATTTCGCAGGTGTTCAGTTTATCGACTACCAGCGAACGCATATTGGCATTATAATTTACAAACGTATTGGCATCTGCGAACAGGAATTCCTGATAGATCACCCAGTTTTTCGGCATATTATCAAACAACGCCGCCAGCAACCACATACCGTTGTATTCCACCACAACGCGAGAGCATTTATGTTCTTTCAGCCAAGCGGTAAGGTTGTTCGCCGTCAGCTCGGACGGGTCATCCACCGTTCGCACAAACACGTACGGAGATGCGAAACGGGCGGGATCATACTCCTCTTCGCCCTCTTCACACAGCAACAACAAGGTGCGGTCGCCTGCATTGAAGCGTGCATCTTCCAGCGTTTCCTGGATAAATTTTGTTTTACCGGCCTCTAAAAATCCGGTAAAGATATATACGGGAACTTCCATTTTTATCCCTCAATTCCGAACAATTCGAGTAACGCTTCTTCGTGAATATCCGCGCCGATAACACACAAACGACCAATCACGTCCGCGCAACCTTCGCGAACATCAGTCTCGCCGGGTACGTAATCAAAATGCAGCCAGTTGCCGTCTTTGCCCGCAACAATGCCTTTCGCACGCAATACGGTGCCAAAACGCTGAGAATTATCCAAAGCGCTGACCATCTCACGCAGATCTTCCATCGCGAACTGTTTTGCGGTCTCTTTGCCCCAACTGGTAAACACCTCATCTGCGTGGTGATGGTGATGATGACCATGGTCGTGGCAACAGCATTCTTCACCGTGTTCATGGTGATGTTCGTGATGATGCTCGTGGCAATCGCATTCTTCGTCGTGATGATGGTGGTGTTCATGTCCATGGTGATGTTCACCACAAGTGGGGCAAATCTCCGCTTCTTTCAGCAAGGATGCCAGTGCATCAGACAAGGTGTTTTTGTGTTCCATTGCCGATACGATCTGTTTGCCGTCCAACTGTGACCACGGAGTGGTGATCACGGTTGCCGTTGCGTTGTGTTCACGGATCAGTGAAATACAGGTGTTCACTTTCTGCTCGTCCAAACCATCGGTATGACTGAGCACAATCGCATTTGCGTGCGCAATCTGGTCGTTGAAGAACTCACCAAAGTTTTTCATATACATTTTGCACTTTTTCGCATCCACAACTGCTGTAAAGCTATTCAACTGCACACCGTCTGCGTGGATATCGCGCACCGCACGAATCACGTCGCTGAGTTTACCGACACCGGAGGGTTCGATCAGAACGCGATCGGGGGCATATTCTTCCAACACTTTTACCAATGCCTTGCTAAAGTCGCCCACCAAACTGCAACAAATACAACCCGAATTCATTTCGGTGATATTGATGCCTGCATCCTGCAAAAAGCCTCCGTCAATACCAATCTCACCGAATTCATTTTCGATGA
This sequence comes from Acutalibacteraceae bacterium, assembly GCA_045649855.1. GTDB lineage: Bacteria > Bacillota > Clostridia > Oscillospirales > Acutalibacteraceae > URNF01. Next base: position 40,974 of record JAZRQN010000073.1, read on the forward strand.
GTACCAGTTTTTCTCCGGCGTACGCTTCTTTGATCAGTTTTTTAATCAGCGTGGTTTTTCCCGCGCCCAAAAAGCCCGAAAAAATATCAATTTTAGTCATCAGGATCAACTTCCTTTCTCAACCATAACAGTATACACCCGACAACCGAAAAATGCAATGTTAAATCCAAAGAAATGCTTTGACAAATGCATTTTATTATGTATAATAGAAACAGTTATGTTTTGCTGTAAGGAGGGAACGTATATGCAGAAAAAAGTTTGGCTGACCATCGGCGGACTTTTATTTAGTTTAGCGTTGTTGCTGACCTGCTTATATGGGTACAAGTCGCTCTTGCCCCTTTCGATCCCGACCAGTCATATCCCCGTTTCCGGCAGTACGACCACGTCAGCTACTACCGGCCAGACCACCGTTTCTACCAATACCTCTGCTACCACTACCACCCCGACCACCAATCCCACCGCTACGCGTGAGTTTTCCTGGACGGCGGCACAGGAAGCAGAACTAAATAATATGATCAGCGGATTTGGCGGTCAATGCGCCGTTGTGTATCAGGATCTCAAATCCGGATACACTTATACATACAATGCTGACACCGCTTTCTTTGCCGCCAGCATTGTCAAAGCACCCTACTGTATGTACTTGCTGGATTTAGCATCGCAAGGTAAATGCAATTTGAACGATACCATCGCCTACACTGCTGATATCCGTGCAGACGGCACAGGCAAAGTGAAAGATTCTCCCTACGGTACAACTTTTACCGTGCAACAGTTGATCGAATACGCCATCCGATACAGCGACAACGCCGCGTTGCGTATGTTGCGTTCCAAGTATCCTGCGGACGGATTTCGTGATTACGCCAAAAACATCGGCATCCAAAATGTTGCCGCGCTTTCCAACATCACGGGTGCTAACATCAATGCGCGAGATTCCGCCGTGTTTATGCAGGCAATCTACACGTTTATTGAAACCAATCAGACGTACGGTCCGTTACTCAGGCAGTATATGACCACTACGCGCAATCCGATGTTTACATCCTCGTACGATCTCATTCGCAAATACGGTTGGAGTGATAAATCGTTTCACGATACCGCGATTATCGATGCGCCCAACCCCTACATTCTCGTGTTCCTCACCGATCACGAAGATGGCACCAAGGAAGATTTTGCTATGTTCCGCACCCTTTCCAAAAAAGTGGAAGCGTATTCGGGACAAGCAGTTCAATAATATATTCGCAAAGGAGAAATGTATATGTTTACCAACGAACTCGAACGTTTTGACCCTGAAGTATTCGCCGCGTGCGACAGAGAATTCAAACGTCAGCAACACAACATCGAGCTGATTGCTTCCGAAAACATCGTATCCAAAGCGGTGTTGTTGGCGGCAGGCTCTGTGCTGACCAATAAATATGCGGAAGGCTATCCCGGCAAACGCTATTACGGCGGTTGCGTACACGTGGACGAGGTGGAAGAAATCGCCAGACAGCGCGCTTGCGAGCTGTTCGGTGCAGACCACGCGAACGTACAGCCGCACAGCGGTGCGAGCGCTAACCTTGCAGTATTCTTCGCCCTCTTGCAGCCCGGCGATACCGTGATGGGTATGAATCTCGCACACGGCGGTCATCTGTCCCACGGTTCTCCCGTCAATATTTCGGGTAAATATTTCAACATCGTTCCTTACGGTGTAAACGACGAAGGTTATATCGATTACGACGAAATGCGCCGTATTGCGCTCGAGTGCAAACCGAAACTGATCGTTGCCGGTGCCAGCGCGTACGCACGTATCATCGATTTTGAAAAATGCCGTGCAATCGCTGACGAAGTCGGCGCATATCTGATGGTGGACATTGCACACATCGCAGGTTTGGTCGCGGCCGGCTTGCATCCCTCCCCCGTACCGTATGCAGACGTTGTAACCACCACCACTCACAAAACCCTGCGCGGTCCGCGCGGTGGTATGATCCTCTGCAAAGAAGAACTGGCAAAACAGATCGACAAAGCTATCTTCCCCGGTATTCAGGGCGGTCCTCTGATGCACATCATCGCCGCCAAAGCCGTTGCATTCGGCGAGGCTTTGACCGATGAGTTTAAAGCATATCAGAAAAAGATCGTAGAAAACGCAAAAGTGCTGTCCGAGGCGCTGATTGCTGAAGGTCTGGATATCGTGTCCGGCGGCACGGATAACCACCTGATGCTGCTCGACCTGCGCAACACCGATATCACGGGTAAAGAACTCGAGCATCGTCTGGATGCCGTGCACATTACCGCTAACAAAAACACCGTTCCCAACGATCCGCAAAGTCCGTTCGTTACCAGCGGTGTACGTATCGGTACTCCCGCTGTTACCTCTCGCGGTTTCGGCGCAGAAGAAATGAAAAAAATCGCCAAATGGATCGCGGACGTTGTGCGTGATTTCGAAGGCAACAAAGACCGCATTTCCAAAGAAGTTATGGAACTGTGCGAAAAATTCCCCATCTACTGTGATTAAAATATAAAACCATGTATATCCATTATACAAACCTCGCATACTACTGGCGGAGAAATTTTCTCCGTTAGTGGGGTGATTAGTATGCTGGATAGACTGGCTTTGCTCCTGGTCGTGATCGGTGCAATCAACTGGGGAAGCGTCGGACTCTTTCAATTTGATATTGTGTCCTGGCTTTTCGGTGGTGCTGACTCCCTTATCAGTCGCATCATTTTCACGTTGGTCGGCCTTGCGGGGCTTTGGTGCATTTCGCTGTTTTTCAGAAGACGCGGCGAGGTCATCACCCGAAACGACTAAGCAAAAAATCCCAACAAAAAACCGCCTGCTCTTTCGAGCAGACGGTTTTTTTACGTTTATTTTCAGCCGTTGACCAGAGCCAGGGTATCGCGTGCGATAACCAGTTCTTCGTTGGTCGGGATCACGAAGCCACGCACAGTGGAATCGGCGGTGGTGATCTCCACCTCTTCGCCACGGGAGTGATTCGCTTCTTTGTTGAGTTTCACGCCGAGGTAGCCAAGAGAGTTGATGATATCTTCACGGATCTCTTCGCAGTTTTCTGCGATACCTGCAGTGAACACGATAGCATCCAAACCGCCCAGAGCAGCAACATAGCCGCCGACAATCTTGCCGAGCTGATAGCTGCGCATATTCCAGAACAGTTCAGCACGCTCGTGATGCGGATGGTTGGGATCGGAGATAGCGGCACGGATGTCGCGGTCGTCGCCGGAGAAACCGGAGATGCCGAGCATACCGGATTTCTTGTTCATCAAATCGTCCATCTGCTTGGGAGTGAGGTTCTCTTTGTCCATGATGTAGGTAACGACAGAGGGATCGATAGAACCGCAACGAGTACCCATCAGCATACCGTCCAGAGGGGTCAGACCCATGGTGGTGTCGATGCATTTACCGTCTTTAATAGCGGAAATGGAAGCACCGTTACCGATGTGGCAGGTGATAATGCGAGTGCCCTCGGTTTTGCCGAGCAGTTCGCAGCAACGCGCGCTGACAAAGCGATGAGAGGTGCCGTGGAAGCCGTAGCGGCGCACGGCGTATTTCTCATAATACTCATACGGTACACCGAACATAAATGCCTCGGGCGGCATGGTCTGATGGAAAGAGGTATCAAACACAACCACCTGCGGAATCTCGTCGCCGAACGCAGCAATAGCCGCGCGGATACCCTGTACGTGAGCAGGATTGTGCAACGGTGCCAAAGCGGACAGTTCTTCAATCGCATCCACAACTTCAGGAGTAACAATCACAGAACGATCAAATTTATCGCCGCCCTGAACAATACGATGGCCGATAGCCGCAACTTCCGCGAGATCGTTGATGACCTTGCCTTCACCGGAAGTGAGCGCTTTTTTGACCTGTTCGAACGCCACAGTATGGTTGGGCATATCGATCTCAACCTTGTTCACATAACCGGTGCCGGTTTTGTGGGTCATGATACCGCCGTCGCCGATGCGTTCGCAAACGCCCTTCGCCAACATCTGTTCACCGTTCATGTCAATCAGCTGATATTTCAGCGAAGAACTGCCGGCATTGATTACTAATACCTTCATTTTTTATCCTCCATCTTCCCAAAAGGAAATTTATAGTGTATAATAACAGTATGATTATATACTCTTTATTTCAGTTTTTCAAGTGTTTATTGCAATCGAGGAGATATTTTTATGCATATCGCAGGTATTATAGCTGAATATGACCCGCTTCACAACGGACACGCCAAGCACATTGCCGCTACAAAAGAGTCCGGTGCCACCCATATCATCGTGGTGCTGGGCGGTAATTTCACCCAACGCGGCGAAGCCGCCCTCGTTCCCAAAGCCGATCGTGTGCGTATGGCACTCGCCGCGGGCGCCGATTTGGTAGTGGAATTACCGCAACCGTGGGCAATAGCTTCCGCCGAAGGATTTGCGCGCGGCGGCGTATCCTTGTTACATCACATGAACTGCGTGAACAGCATCAGTTTTGGCAGTGAATGCGGCGACACGCAAACCTTGTTGCGCATTGCCGAATGTATGCAAACCGCCGTGTTTTCACAACATCTGCAACAGTTTTTAGGATACGGCATCCCGTATGCGACTGCCGTACAAAATACCATTGAAACCTTGCTTGGAAAAGAGTATGCCGCGGTGTTGGATAGCCCCAACAACATCCTTGGCATGGCGTATTGTCAAATGCTCTTAAAACTGAACTCCCCCATCCAACCGTTTACTATCAAGCGGCTCGGGGTTGCGCACAACGAAACGGCAACCGGTGGACAGATCACCTCTGCAAGCCATCTGCGCGAGCTGGTGCGTGCGGAAGATCTTTCTGCCGCCGCCTCGTTCCTGCCGCAGACCACCATGGATATTTTGCAAAACGCCCTTGGCGGCGGACATTGCATCACCGATACCAAAACGACCGATCGGATTTTGCTTTCCTATTTACGCAGATTGTCCAAAGAACAACTCGCCGCTTTGCCCGGTATCAGCGAAGGACTGGAAAACCGTTTGTTTGCCGCTATTCATACTTGCACTACCATTGAGGACGTGTTAAACACCGTTAAAACCAAGCGGTATCCCATGTCCCGCCTGCGCCGTATCCTCACCTGTGCATTTCTCGACACAAATGCCGCTTGGGAATCAGAAACGCCGCCGTACATCCGCGTGCTCGGTATGCGGGACAGCGGTGCGGAACTGTTACACCTAATACAAAAAAATGCCGACAGACCGCTGTTTACCGATGCTACACAGCCGCCTGCCGACACATTTTCCAAAGAAATATTCGATTTTGAATGTAAAGTGAGCGACCTTTACGGTTCTCTGCTATCCACAGCGCTCCCCTGCGGCCAGGAATTCACGACCGGTATGCTTAAATATCGCGCGGAAACGTAATATTTGCCGCTTGACGTATCCGATACAAATACTCTGTTACTTCCAAAGACATCTGCTTATGCATTTCATAGGCAGGTGTCTTTCCGTTTTTAACCCACTGCGCAAACGTTTCAATCTCTCTGCCCATCAGTGTTTCTTTCGATTCTGCCGTCCACAGCGTTTTCGGCGCTTGCCCTCTCAAATGCAATACGATGTTTTCCAGTTTGGAAATAGAGTCCACCGTTACAGAACCGTGCGTGCCGATGATTTCAGACGGTGCTGCCGCTTCCCCTACTTTCGAACAGGTCAGCACCACCTGTTTGTCTGCATACCGCCAGTCAGAAACGGTTACACCGTCCGCACCCGTGCGCATAAACCAAGCAGATGCGGTCAAGGACTGCGGTTCTCCGAACAATGTAATAGCAGGATAAACACAATACACGCCGAGATCCTGTAACGCGCCCGTTTCCATCTCAGGATTAAAAATATTGGGCGTCTCCCCTTGTGCGTACGCAGGGTATTTGGATGAGAACTGTGAAAAATCAAAACGCGCGAACGAAATATCGCCGATCTCTTGCAAAGCATCCGTTAAAATACGCAGCTGCGGTTGAAACAACATCATAATGGCTTCACTCAGCAGACAACCATGTTGCTCTGCTACCGCATACGTTTTCTGCAATTCTCCGGGAAATGCAGTCATTGGTTTCTCACACAGCACATGTTTGCCGTGGCGTAAAAAGATTTCGGTTTGTTGCATATGCAGAACATTTGGACTGGCGATATACACCATATCGATAACGTTTGACGCCGCCATTTGTTCCAAATCGGTAAATGTATATGCCGCGCCGTGCTGTGCGGCGTATTCACGTGCACGTTCTTCGGTGCGCGAATATACAGCGGTGAGTTCCAAATCATCGTATTGTTTAGCACCTGCGATCATGGCATCAACGATCCAACCGCTTCCCACCACGCCATAACGCACTTTCTGTTTTTCGCACATAACTGTCATCCTTTCATACATCTTTTGATCCGTGTTGCCAATACTATACACGGTGAATTGTATGCAAATTCAAAATTTTAAAACTACCTACTGGAAATATCTGCTCATCGGCGCGTTGGCAGGCACAGCAAACGGGCTGTTTGGATCGGGCGGCGGTCTGTTTCTGGTACCGCTGTTTATCCGTTTCACACACATGGAAGAGCAAAAAGCGTTCGCCACATCGGTAGCGGTTATCTTCCCGTTATCCGTAGCGGCGCTGATCATCGTATTTGTGCGCGGTGAAAACGTTTTGGGTATCGGTCTGCCGTTTTTATTGGGCGGTATTGCAGGCGGTTATCTCAGCGGAAAGATTTTTCACCGTGTTCCGAGCATTTGGCTGCACCGTTTATTTGGTGCTTTACTACTATACGGTGCAGTGCGCACCCTGCTTTTTTGAGGTAACGTATGCAACTGGTAGACGGTATTGTCGGTTTTCTCACCGGCATCATCAGCGGATTTGGTATCGGTGGCGGTTCTCTGTTGATTTTATATCTCACCGCGTTTCGTCACGCCGATCCCAGAGCGGCAAGAGGTGTAAACCTTTTGTACTTTACAGGATGTGCACCCACAGCACTGATCACACATATCAAAGAACGGCGAGTGGTCGGCAAAGCGGTATTGTTTTGCCTGCTGACAGGACTGCCAACATCTATTCTCATATCCATCATCAGCCAAAATATCCAGGTGCAGTATCTGCAAAAAGCATTCGGCGTGCTGTTACTGTACGTCGGAATCAAAGAGTTGTTTGTCAAACCCAAGCAATAGTATAGAACAAATTTCAAAAAAATGCAATTATAATATCACTTTAGGGTCGACAAACGCGCTTTTTTGTTATATAATTGTATATATGTTTTTAAGCGAGGTGATCCCATGATCGTATTGATACCTGCTTATCAGCCGGATGAAGAATTGATCAAACTGACACAACGATTTGTCGATGAAACCGACTTTTCCATCATTGTAGTCAATGACGGCAGTTCTGCGGACAAAGATGCCGTGTTTGCACAACTCCCCTCTGCTTGTACCCTGCTGACCCACGAGGTCAACAAAGGCAAGGGACGTGCCATGAAAACCGGCATGCAATATATTGCAGAGCATTTCCCGAAAACGGAAGGTGTCGTGGTCGTGGATGCCGATGGACAGCACTTGCTCCCTGATGTGCTGAACGTTTGCGCAGAATTGAAAGAGAATCCCGATTCCTTGGTTTTGGGGTCTCGTAAATTCACCGGAAAAGTACCGTTCCGCAGCAAATTCGGCAACACCATCACTCGTTACGTATTTGCCGCCGCGAGCGGACAGATGGTACACGATACCCAAACGGGTTTGCGAGCCTTTTCCGTATCTTTAATCCCGCAACTGCTGGAATTTAACGGCGATCGATACGAATATGAAATGAATATGCTGTTGGGTGCTGCAAAACAGGGCATTCCAATGCGTGAGGTGTACATAGAAACCGTATATCTGGACGAAGAAAACTCTTCTTCCCATTTTCATCCGTTTCGCGATTCCATGCGCATTTACGGCTGTATTTTCAAATTTGTCGTTCCGTCTTTGTTGAAGTTCGGAACCTCTTCCCTGGCAGCGTTTGTGATTGATACTGCGCTGTTGTTATTGCTGGAATGGTTGTTTGGTCTGACCGTTCTTGCCGCGTCGGTACAGCTGCTTCTCTGTGTCGTGATCGCACGCGTTTGCAGTTCAATATTCAATTTCTTTGTCAATCAACGTTTGGTTTTCAAAAACCACAACGATCCCTGGCGTGCATTACTCAAATATTACGCGCTGGTGGTTGTGATCCTTTGTTTAAACTACGGACTGATGTTCGTTTTGAAACTGATTGTGGGATTGCCTACCATTGTAGCAAAATTGCTGGTTGAAGCGATTTTGTTCCTGTTCAGTTACAGCATGCAACAACTGTTCGTATTCAAAAAGAACCATTAACAAACAATATTATTGATAAGGTGGAAATCATTATGGCGTATACACTTGCACAAAAACTAATTCGTTCTCATCTCGTCAGCGGCGAGATGACCGTTGGCAGTGAAATTGGTCTTCGCATCGACCAGACACTGACGCAGGATGCGACCGGTACCATGGCGTATCTGGAATTCGAAGCGATGGGTATTCCGCGTGTTAAAACCGAACTTTCGGTCGCGTATATCGATCACAACACCCTGCAAACCGGCTTTGAAAACGCGGATGATCATCGTTACATCCAGTCGGTATGCAAAAAACACGGTTTGTTCTTCTCTCGTCCCGGTAACGGCATTTGCCACCAGGTACATTTGGAACGTTTTGGCATTCCCGGCAAGACCCTCATCGGTTCGGACAGCCACACCCCCACCGGCGGCGGCATCGGTATGCTCGCATTCGGCGCAGGCGGTCTGGACGTTGCGGTCGCTATGGGCGGCGGTACATACTACATCACCATGCCCAAAATGGTGAAAGTCGAACTGCTCGGCAAACTGCAGCCTTGGGTTGCCGCGAAAGATATCATTCTGGAAGTGTTGCGCAGAATGTCCGTAAAGGGCGGTGTCGGCAAGATCATCGAATATGCCGGCGAAGGCGTTAAAACACTGTCGGTGCCCGAGCGCGCGACCATCACCAACATGGGTGCGGAACTCGGCGCTTCCACCTCTATTTTCCCGTCTGATGATATCACCCGTGCGTTTATGAAAGCACAGGGCCGTGAGCAAGATTGGGTGGAAATCCTGCCCGATGAAGGCGCGGAATATGACGAGGTCATCACCATTGATCTCAATGAGTTGAAACCGCTTGCCGCTTGCCCCCATTCTCCCGACGCTGTCAAAGCAGTGGAAGAAATCGGCGAAATCAAAGTGGATCAGTGCTGTATTGGTTCTTGCACCAACTCCTCGCTGTACGATATGCTGAAAGTAGCCGCTATCCTGAAAGGCAAGACTGTGCATCCCGATGTCAGCCTTTCTATCGCACCCGGTTCCAAACAGGTATACAATATGCTGGCGGAGTGCGGTGCTTTGGCGGATATGATTGCTGCAGGTGCGCGTATTCTGGAATGCGCTTGCGGTCCTTGTATCGGTATGGGTCAATCCCCCAATTCCAAAGGCGTTTCCCTGCGTACTTTCAACCGTAACTTTGAAGGTCGTTCGGGTACTGCGGATGCAGGCGTATATCTGGTCAGCCCCGAAACCGCCGCTGTGTCTGCTTTGACCGGTGTGTTCACCGATGCGCGTAAAATGGGCGATGCACCCGTAGTCAACATGCCCACTTCTTTTATGATCAACGACAATATGATCGTACCTCCCGCACCCGTTGAGGAAATGGACAGCGTGGAGATCTTGCGCGGTCCGAATATCAAGCCTTTCCCCCAGACCGCACCGTTGGCGGACACTATCACGGCAGACGTCTTGTTGAAGGTCGGCGATAACATCACCACCGACCACATTATGCCTGCAGGTGCTAAAATCCTCCCCTTGCGTTCCAACATTCCCGCTATTTCGGAACACTGCTTCACCCGTTGTGATGAAGAGTTCCCTACCCGTTGCAAAGCGGCAGGTAAAGGCATC
>JAZRQN010000074.1:0-14512 GCA_045649855.1 Acutalibacteraceae bacterium
CCTGCAAACGTGCAATTTCCGCATGACGGGACAGCAGACCTGCGCCTTTGATGTTAGAACCACCAGTCAACGAGCCGCCTGCATTGACCACCTGACCATCCAGCGTTACTACGCGGAATTTGTATCCGAATTTACGGGCGATGGTGGTTGCATAATCCATATCTTCCGCCACGACCGTTCGACCGAGCAGATTTTTGGCGATCTCCGCATACGCGGCATCATAGGTTACCAGATCCACAGCCAAGCCGACAAAACCGGGCACGTTATCCAAATTTTCCGCAAGACGGTTGCCGCGGATATTGGACAACGGCAAGAAGGTTACACGACCGCCGTTGTTTTCTTTCAAATAGCGGATAGCGCGTTTGGCATCCTCATCCTTATCGCAAACGAGGTTTTGTGCCGCCGCACCGAGAGCGGTTTCCACCGCCAAAGCATAGTCCGCTTCTGCACGGATAAGACGAGATACAGGGCCGTGAATGCCGCGCAAATAGCCGCCTTCCGCCTGTTTCATCACCACTTTAACACTCTGTGCAAAGCCTTCCAGATTGCGTTCCAGATCGGCAAGCAAACGAGCACGTCTTGCCTTTTCTTCGGCATCTAATTTCAGTTTGTCTGCATTGGATTTTGCCGCTTCCACCTTGCCGATACGAGAATCGTACCGCAACTGATAGCCGTTGACCGTATTTTGCAACGATTCAATGTTCTCGTTGCAAAGTTTCAAGTCCTGTTCACAGGCTTTCAGTTCTTCGGCGGTCTTGCGGTTCTGCTCGGTGCGCAGTGCCACCGCCGCAGTCGCTTGCGACAAGCGCATGGTGATCTCGGACACGGTGGATTCGCCCGTGCTGACTTTCACACGCAGATCGGACAACGCCAGCGCGATCTCATTCGCTTTTTGGGACAGTTCTTCCATCTGCCCTGCGACCGTTTCGCTGTTCTTGGAAAGATTTTCCATCTCTTCGGACAGCGCCAGTTGATGCTGTTCCGCATCTTTGATGGCATTTTCTTTTTCGGTGATCTGCGCACGGCGCGCTTCGATATCTTCATCGATATGACGATTGCCATCGTCCGCATCCCGAATTTCGCCTTCCATACGTGCGATATTTTCTTCGTTATGCGCAATATCATTCTGCAAAACAGCCACACTGCCGTCTTTTTGCGCCGCTTGTTCCAACAATTCCTGTGCCGCGCGACGGATATCATCCATCTGCACGCTGATCTCCTGCGCCGCCAAAGCAATGCGCTCGATCTCCTGCTCGAAATCGTCCTGTGCCTCGCCCACCTTTTCGTACTGCGTACGAGCCAGTTCCAGCTTGGCATCCAAATCGCGCAACACATTGCGGGATTCGTTCATGGTGCGCAACCACAAACCGATTTCCAGCTCTTTCTTTTCGCCTGCATACACAAGGAATTTCTTCGCCTTTTCACATTGCTGTGCCAAAGGACCGACGCGATTTTCCAGTTCCTGCAAAATGTCACGCAAGCGCACAAGGTTATCCTCTGCCGCCTGCAAACGACGTTCCGCTTCATTTTTGTGATAACGATATTTGGCAATACCTGCCGCCTCTTCGAAAATCTCACGGCGTTCGTGCGATTTGGAAGATACGATAGCATCAATACGACCCTGACCGATGATGGAATAACCGTCCCGACCAAGACCCGTGTTCATAAACAGCATCTGAATATCTTTCAGACGTACCGACGCATTGTTGAGCAGGTATTCACTCGCGCCCGAACGGAAACAACGGCGCGTAACTTTCACGTCATCTGCATCAAAATCCAAAGCGCGGTCTTCATTGCTGATAATCAGTGATACTTCCGCGTATCCCATCGGTTTGCGCACGGTGGTGCCGTTAAAAATAACGTCCTCCATCTTACTGCTTCGCAAACTCTTGCTGGACTGCTCACCGAGCACCCAACGAATGGCGTCGCTGATATTGGATTTACCACTGCCGTTGGGGCCAACGACCGCCGTAATACCATCACTGAATTGTAAAACAGTTTTATCCGGGAAGGATTTAAAACCGTGTATCTCAAGTGCTTTGAGTATCAAGCGTAATCACCTCTTTCAATATCCCATCAGCTGTAACGCCTCTTTAGCCGCCAGCTGTTCCGCTTCTTTCTTACTTCTCGCCTTACCGGTGCCGATTACGTTGGAGTTCAAATACACCTGCACCGTAAATTGTTTGTGATGATCCGGACCGGACTCACCCGTCAGGACATATTCCAGCCGTTCACCGGGGTTTTGCTGGATGATCTCCTGGAGGGTGGTCTTATAATCCTTGAAATGTCTGCGTTTCTGGTTGTTTGCCTCGGGAATCACAAAGCGCAACACCAACTGTTTGGCAGGTTCCAAACCGCCGTCAAGGTAGATAGCGGCAACGATCGCCTCAAAAGCATCCGCCAAAATGGACGGACGTTCCGCACCGCCCGACAAGCGTTCGCCTTTGCCGAGTTTTAAATATTTTCCCACTTCCAGTTGCTTGGAATAGGAAAACAGTGCTTTTTCACACACCACCGCCGCACGCAGTTTGGTGAGTTCACCCTCGGGACTGTTCTCTTTGTGAAACAGTTCGTTGGCGGTAATAAACCCGAGCACCGAATCACCCAGAAATTCCAGTCGCTCGTTGCTGGAAAGGCGTCCGTCTCCCTCGTTTGCAAACGAGGAATGTGTCAGCGCATTTTCCAGCAACGCTGTATTTTTAAACGTATAGCCGAGCGATTGCATGAGCGGCTGTAATTCTTTGGACATGATTTCACTCCTCATTAGTAGGGGTAACTGCCTCGGTGATCGCCTCGATCACACCCGACTGTGCAAAATTCGCCGCCTGACGAATAGCACTGCAAAATGCTTTGGCATCCGAGTTGCCGTGCGCTTTGATGACCGGTTTGGATACACCGATGATCGGTGCACCGCCGTGTTCGGAAACATCCATTTTCTTCTTGAATGCACCGATTTGGGGTTTCACCATCAACGCCGCCAGCATCGTGATGAAATTGGATTTGAAAATCCCTTTGATATTGCGCATCAAAGTAGAGGTCGTGCCCTCGATACATTTGAGTAGAATATTGCCCGTAAAGCCGTCAGCCACCACGATATCCGCAGCACCTGCAGGCACTTCGCGCGCTTCCACGTTGCCGATAAACGGCAGATCGCTCTGCTTGAGCAACTGATAGGTTTCCTGCTGAAGAGCAGTACCTTTGCATTCCTCCGTACCGATGTTGAGCAAACCGATCTTGGGCTCTTTTCTGCCCAACACACGGGTCATATAGATATGTCCCATCTGCGCGAACTGCACCAACATTTCCGGACGGCAATCCGCATTTGCACCGCAGTCGATCAGCAAGAACGGCTCGTTATCCGACGGAATAAGCGGAGAAAGTGCCGGACGGGAAACGCCTTTGATGCGTTTAACAATAAAGGTAGCACCCATAATGAGCGCGCCTGTACTGCCTGCACTCACGAAAGCATCGCCCTCGCCTGCCGCAACGCGGCGCAAGCCTTCCGCCATCGAACTGTTTTTCTTTGCTTTCAAAATCGTGCGCGGTTCGTCTTCCATTTCCATCACGTCCGGCGCATCGATAATATCCATTTTTCCCAGGGAGATTGCGTGTTCCGCCGCCACCGCACGGATGGTCTCCTCTTTGCCGACCAGTGTAACGTCCACGTCCAGCGTGTCAACTGCCATCGCGGCACCTTTGATCATTTCAAGAGGGGCGTTGTCGCCACCAAAAGCATCTACGATAATACGCATATTGTTATTCCCCTTTCAACTGTTGTTCCAAGGTATCCAAAGCGCGTTGCGCCAACGCCGCATACCGTTGTTTTTTATCACGGATATGGGTTTCGAGCGGTGGCAAAATACCAAAATTCGCACCCATCGGCTGAAAATCCGCCGTTTCGGTGCAAACGTGCGCCGACAGCGCACCCATCATAGTTTCACGCGGCAAAATCAGCGGTTTCTCACCTTTCACCAGTCGTGCGGCATTGATGCCTGCCAGCAGGCCGGATGCCGCCGATTCCATATACCCTTCCACGCCTGTCATCTGACCGGCGAAAAACAAGTTTTTTCTGTCAATTACGGCAAAATCAGCGCCAAGGAATCCGGGAGACTGCAAAAACGTGTTGCGATGCATCACACCGTAACGCATAAATTCCGCGTTTTTCAGTGCGGGAATCATGCCGAACACGCGCTTTTGCTCACCGAATTTCAAGTTGGTTTGAAAACCGACCAAGTTATACAACGTACCTTCCTCGTTTTCGGTGCGCAACTGCAACACCGCCCACGGACGGTGTCCCGTCCGCGGATCACGAAGACCCACAGGCTTCATCGGGCCGAAACGAATGGTATCCGCACCGCGTTTCGCAAGCACTTCAACAGGCATACAGCCCTCATACACTTTGAGCTTATCAAATGCGTGCAACGGTGCAGTTTCAGCGGTTACGAGCGCTTCATAAAACGCCTCGTATTCCTCTTTGTTCATCGGGCAGTTGATATAATCGCCCTCCCCCGTCTCCTCGCGGTCATAACGAGAAGCGCGGAATGCGCAATCCATATCAATGCTGTCCGCCGCCACGATGGGCGCCGCCGCATCGTAAAAATGCAAGCCGCCGCAAAGGGTTGCGATATCTTCCGCCAAGGCGTCTGCCGTAAGCGGTCCTGTCGCTACCACCGTAACCCCGTCTTCAGGGAGTTTTGTTACTTCGCGTTCTTCAACCGTGATGAGCGGATGAGAACGGATCTTTTCAGTTACAGCAGCAGAAAACGCGTCTCGGTCCACCGCCAGAGCGCCGCCTGCCGGTACAGCACACGTTTCCGCAATCGGCACACACAAAGAACCCAGCACTTTCATCTCTGCTTTCAGCAGTCCTGCCGCACTTTCCACGCGGCGCGCTTTGAGCGAATTGGAACAAATCAGTTCCGCAAAGTCGGGAGATTTTTGCGCAGGCGTATATTTGGAGGGTTTCATTTCTATGAGGGTTACGGGCAAGCCAGCCTCTGCCACGGCATACGCCGCTTCACATCCTGCAAGGCCTGCACCGATCACCGTTATCTGTTGTTCGTTCATTTCTTTTCATAGCCGCAGTCGGCGGTCTGACAATACAATGCGTTGCTCTTGCCTTTGCGCTTGAACAGCGTTTTGCCGCATTTCGGGCAGGTTTCGGCAGAGGGTTCATCCCAGCTCATAAAGTTACAAGTGGGATAGTTCGCACAACCAAAGAATTTGCGGTTATGGCGAGATTTTTTCATAATGATCTTGCCGCCGCAATCGGGACAAATACCCGCAGTTTCTTCAATGATAGGTTTGGTGCTCTTGCAATCGGGGTAACCGGGGCAAGCCAGGAACTTACCGAATCTGCCCGATTTCACCACCATACGGCGACCGCACACGTCGCAAACGACATCGCTTTCCACCTCGGGCACTTTGATACGTTCGCCCGACAAGGATTTTTCCGCTTCCTGCAAGGTTTTGGCAAAGTCCACATAAAACTCATCCAAAGTGGTTACCCAATCGTTTTTACCGTTTTCCACCGCGTCAAGCTGTTCTTCCATATGAGCGGTAAATTCAGTGTCCACGATGTGCGGGAACTGCTCTTTCATCACACCGGTAACCACTTCACCCAGCGAAGTAGGTTTGAGCGATTTGTTCTCGCGCTCAATATATTCGCGCGACAAAATGGTGCTGATGGTAGGCGCATAGGTGGAAGGACGACCGATACCGTTTTCTTCCATCGCCTTATTGAGGGTTGCCTCGGTATAGCGTGCAGGCGGTTGCGTGAAGTGCTGGTTGGGGGTCAGATCGCGTTTAAACAGCACATCGCCCTCGTGAATGGTCGGAAGCGGACGGTTTTCGTCCTCTTTCTCATCCTTACCTTCCACGTACAGCACGGTGTAGCCGTCAAACTCCACCGTGTAACCGGATGCTTTAAAAACATATTTATCCGCAGCGATGTCCACCTGACAAGTCTGCTGCAGTTGATCCGCCATCAAGCTGGCAATAAAGCGTTCCCAGATCAATTTGTACAATTTGTACTGGTCGCCGCTCAAAGAAGATTTCACCTGTTCGGGAGTCAACGACGGCACAGACGGACGAATCGCTTCGTGCGCATCCTGTGCGGTGTTTTTACTCTTGAACACACGGGCTTTGGCAGGCAAATACTGCTCACCGTACGTGTTCTTGATGTATGCGGTACCTGCCGCACGGGCTTCATCCGAAATGCGCAGAGAGTCGGTACGCATATAGGTGATCAAACCCATAGTACCCTCGCCTGCAATATCCACACCTTCGTACAACTCCTGTGCCGCTTTCATGGTGCGGTTGGAGGAGAAGTTGAGTTTGCGGTTGGCTTCCTGCTGCATGGTGGAAGTGATAAACGGAGGCGCGGGCGCTACTTTTCGTTTACCGGTTTTCACGCTGGTCGCAGTGTATACAGCACCTTCCAAATCCGCCAAAATGCGGTCAGCGGTCGCTTTATCTTTCACCTTGATCTTACCCTTGGCATCTCCGTAGAAATGTGCAGGGAAAGTTTTGCCTTTTTCGGTACGGGACAGCAGAGCGTCGAGCGTCCAATACTCTTCGCTCACAAAGTTGCGGATCTCGTTTTCACGGTCCACCACCAAGCTGACGGTCGCAGACTGCACGCGGCCTGCAGAAAGACCTTGACGAATGGATTTCCAAAGGAGAGGGCTGAGTTTATAACCCACGATGCGGTCCAGCACGCGACGTGCCTGCTGTGCATCTACCAGATCCATATCGATGCTGCGCGGCGCTGCCATACCTGCGGTAACACCGCTTCTGGTGATTTCGTTGAACGTAACACGATTGGGAGCTTGCACATCCAACTCAAGAATTTGCGCCAAGTGCCAAGAAATTGCTTCACCCTCGCGATCAGGGTCGGTCGCGAGATATACGTTTTCCGCATTCGCCGCCTTTTCGCGCAGTTGGCGAATGAGGGCGGTTTTGCCTGGAATATCCATATAACGCGGTTTGAAGCGTTTTTCAATATCTACGCCGAGCAACGATTTGGGCAAATCGCGCACGTGTCCCATAGAAGCGATTACTTCATAATCCGCTCCCAAATATTTTTGAATGGTTTTTGCCTTGGCAGGCGACTCCACGATGACCAGTTTGGACATATTACCGGTCTCCTTTCTGTTTTATACGGTATTTCTGACCTGCGCTTTGTTCGATACAATCGTACATTTCCAGCTCGGTCAGTAAAATCAGCAAGTTCTGTGCAGATAATTGCGCCCGTTTCGCCAACTCATCCACGGGACAAAACGTTCCGTCCATCAGCGAAAACACACGCGCCGCTTCCGCAGACACGTCTGCAGGACACGCCTGCAACACAACTTCTGTTGTTTTCTCTTTTATCGGTTTTGATTCGGTTTTCGGAGCGGCTTGCTTGGTCGGTTGTTTAGCAAATGCCACCCGACGACACGCCTCCTCCGTTTGTATCGCCGCGTCCAGATCCAGAACGCCGACGTAACGACTTACATATTCTTCCACGATATCCGCCGCACGGGTGATGAGCATCGCACCTTGTCTGATCTGCCGATGCGCGCCGTCGTGCCGTCCGTCGGACGTGTTGCCCGGAACGGCAAATACCTCTCTGCCCTGTTCACGGGCGAAATTCGCAGTGATATTGGTACCGCTTCTCAGCGGTGCTTCAGTTACACAAGTGCCAACGCACATACCGGATATCAACCGATTGCGCACGTGGTAATCGCACTTTTCTTTACTGCCGGGCGGAAACTCGGTAATCACCGCACTGCCGCCCAGGATAATATCCTGCCGCAGGCGTTTGTTCTCGACCGGATATTCCACTTCCGGTGCTGCCGCTTTCACCAAAATCGTTTTGCCTTTGGCATACAGCGCACCTTCGTGTGCCGCGGCATCGCCGCCTCTTGCACCGCCGCTTACCACGATCATACCTGCCGCCGCCAAACCGGCAGACAGACAAAACGTGGTCTTTGCACCGTCATCCGAGATCTTGCGCGTGCTGACCACCGCAACGGCGGGAAACACGTTTAAATCCGGTAAAAAGCCCTGCACGTACAGCGCCGCAGGAAATCCTGCGATATGACGCAGGGCATCCGGATACCTTGCATCATCAGGTGTCAGCACCCAACCGTTCACACGCTTCATATCCTCCAGAATGGCTGCCGCCGTGTGCAAAGATTTATCACACAGAGCAGTCAGTTCTTTCCGACGAAGTTCCAAGGGTGCCAACTGTTTCTTGTCTGCCGCATAGACGTCTTCGATGTCTTCAAAATGCTCAAACAAGCGGTTGATCACGGTAGAACCCAGCGGCAAACTGCGTTGCAACCATATCCAGTACAAACGTCTGTCCTTTTGCATGTCAGCACCGCCTCTCCAGTTCCCACATCACGATGCCTGCCGCCATAGCCGCGTTGAGCGATTCTGCGCGGCCACCCATCGGGATGGTTATCCGCATATCGCACGCATCGATGGTTTCCTGTTTCAATCCGTTGCCTTCGTTGCCAATGAGCGGAATACAGCCGTTTTGCATATCCGCATCACAAATTGGCACCGCATCCGCATCCGGCACGCAAGCGAGCATCCGAAATCCGCGTGCTTGCAGGTCTGCCACGGTCGCGGTCATATCCTGTACCAAAAACAACGGCAAGCGGAACACACCGCCCATACTGCCACGCAACACCTTCGGAGAATACGCATCACAGCATCCGCCGGACAGCAACAAGCCATCCAGACCGAGCGCTTCCGCCGTGCGGATGATCGCGCCGAGGTTAGCAGGGTCCTGCACGTCTTCCAACGCCAGATACCGACCGTCAAGCGACAGACTCGACAGCGGCGTCTCGTTTTGCGGCAACGCGCAGATACAGAAAATCCCCTGCGGCGAAGCGGTATCCGCCATATACTGTGCAATTTGCGGCGTAATCTCTACCGCCGTTTCCGCCACCGCCGTGATTGCTTGCCATTGTGCGGCGTACAGTTCGGCGGCTTTCGCGGTGTACAACACCGCTTCCACGCGAATGGAAGACAGAGCGGCATCGCCGCAAAGACGAGCTCCCTCGCAGGCGAAAAGACCTTGTTTGCGCCGTGCGCGACCGTCGTTTGACAGTTGTCTCCACAGCTTCACAAAGCGGTTTTCTTTACTGCTGATGACCATGCGATGCCCTCCTTTTCGGCGTTTTTTTGAGATTTTCGCAATAAAAACAAGTGGTTATAAAACGGAAACGGCGCCCATCAGCTTTGCCGATGGGCGCAATTAGAGCTTATTTAGAGAGCGCTTTTTCCGCTTTCGCAACCAGAGCTGCAAACGCCGCAGCGTCGGTAGCAGCCAATTCAGCGAGCATCTTACGGTTCATGGTGATGCCTGCTTTTTTGAGACCGTTCATGAAAGTGGAGTAGTTCATGCCGTTGATCTTCGCAGCAGCGGAGATACGAGCAATCCACAGACGACGGAAGTCGCGTTTGCGCTGTTTACGGCCGATGTAAGCATACTGACCGGATTTCATAACCGCTTCTTTAGCAGTTTTGAACAGCTTGGATTTTGCACCATAGTAGCCCTTTGCGAGCTTCAATACTTTCTTTCTTCTTTTGCGCGTCATCATTGCGCCTTTAATACGAGCCATGTTTCTAAACCTCCGTCCTTATTTGTAGGGAATCATGCGCTTGATCGCCACTACGTTGGTTACGTCAGCAGTGGTGGTCTGGCGAAGATTTCTCTTGCGTTTGCTGGTTTTCTTGTTCAGGATGTGGGACTTGTAGGCGTGAGCGCGGACCACCTTGCCGGTTTTGGTCAGCTTGAAGCGCTTTTTCGCGCCACTGTGCGTTTTGATCTTAGGCATAGTTTATATCCTCCTTAAATAACTTCAACTTACTTTGTGGGCTTCGGTGCCAAAAACATCAGCATCGTGCGTCCTTCCAGTTTCGCGGGTTTTTCCACAACGGCAAAATCCGCACAAGCTTCTGCAAACCGTTTCATCGCGTCAAGACCGATCTCGGGATGTCCCATTTCACGGCCGCGGAAACGAATGGAAACTTTAACCTTGTCTCCCTGTTTGACGAAACGCATCGCGTGATTCACTTTCGTGTTGAAGTCGCCCACGTCGGTGTTCAGACCGAGGCGAACTTCTTTCACGTCTACCACGTGCTGGTTCTTCTTCGCTTCTTTTTCGCGTTTAGCCTGTTCGAAACGGTATTTTCCGTAATCAGCGATACGGCACACCGGCGGATTGGCATTCGGGGAGATCTTGATGAGATCAAGACCGCTGTCGTCAGCAAGTTTCTGCGCTTCTTTCGAGCTCATAATGCCGACCTGCTTGCCTTCCGCGTCGATCACGCGCACCTCTGCGTCACGGATCTGTTCGTTGATCTGCAGTTCCTTGATGGCTATGGATAAGCACCTCCACCACTGTTAAACAGTGAAAAATCATAAAACGCGGGCAGCATACACTGCCCGCGTCAATACGCAATTATCCTAAAAAGGAAAAGGTATCAGCCCATTGGAACAAGATCCTGGGGCGAGAGCGGGCAAACGCTCTGCTTTGTTTTACGGAAAGCATTATAACAGACGTTTGACCGTTTGTCAAGCATTTATTGTGCGGTTTTTTGAAGATATTCTTCAAGGCAAATTCCTTCACTCATAATCTGCTTAGCAACCTCTTTGCCGACATAGCGGAAATGCCACGGTTCATAAATCACGCCCGTGATATTCTCTTTGCCTTTCGGGAAACGCAAGATAAATCCGTATTCCGCACAGTTGGCATACAGCCACTTGAAAGCGGCGGTATTTTCAAAATTCTCATTGAGATCATAATTGCCGTTGCCGCCGAGGTCCGCCGCAAGACCCGTGCTGTGTTCGCTCTGACCGGGACGTTTCACAACCGTCGCGGCTTTTGCTTCCGCCTCTGCTTGACCATAGCCTTTGTTCTTCCATTTAGCTACTTCGTTCCAGTAGAGCGTCTTTTGACGTGCCACCGAGCGGTAGCAAGAAACGGGTTGCAAATTCATGGACGGGTCTGCCGCATTGCCTGCCGCCAACATAGCGCGCAACGATTCAACGGCGCGGCTGTCAAACTGCGACTTCGTGTTTCCGGGAACCAGCTCGACCAACGTCAGCGTGTTGTCATAGCTTTCCGGTAACGTATTCCAGTCGTTTGCCAGTTTCAAATTCCAAGCCGCTCCGGCAGGCTGCACGTAATGATTGCCACTGTCAGCAACCGTCGCCTGCGTGGTCTTGGCGGTGGTAGCAGCCGTTGCGGTTGTGTTTGCCGTTGTCGTGTTGGATATCGGAGGCACAGTCGTTTCGCCGCCTGTAACCAGGGTGGTCGCAGTGGTAGCTGGCGTTTCATTCGTGCCGCTGAACACGCCCATCAAGGACGTCGCCAACGCCAGTATCAAACAAACAACGCCGACCGCAAACAACACCAGAACAGCGGTAAGCACACGCTTCATCTGTTGACGCTTGCGATTGTTACGGCGGATGCGTTGATTACGCGCTGTGTTTTTCTTGCGTTTTTTATAATTTCCCATATTTGCACATCCCGTGTTCATATAAAATCATCTGCATCATATCACATTTTTCGCATCTTTTCAACCATTGATTTTCGGCAAAAAACAAACCGCCGCAAAAGCGACGGTTTGTTTTGCCCTTTCTACCGCTCTGTCATTGACAGTTTCCGTGGGCGCGAAGGCGAATTCATATTATACAGGATATGTGTTTCGCCGAACGTTTATGATTCTTCTTTAATATACTTGACTTCTTTACCGATGGTTTTGATCGGATCTGCATACACGCCGCTCACCGTGATTTCCAGATGCAGATGACAGCCGTCCGCGCTCTCGCAAGGTACACCCGACAACGTTCCGATCTTATCCCCCACCTGAACGGTGTCCCCTACTTTGACCGAAGCGGTTACACCACAGTAACGGGATTGCACGCCAAAGCCGTGGTCAATCACCACTACACCGCCCCACGCGGCATCTTCGCTGACCGATTTCACCGTGCCTTCCGCAATGGCTTTGACGGTCATTCCATCGTTGCCGCTGAAATCAGCACCGTTATGACAGCGCCAGTCCCCCATAGTGGCTGAATACATCGGTTCGGATCCGCCAAACGCTTTGGATACCGCATTACTGCCGGGCAATACAAACAGTTTCTTGGTATCCTGCGTCGCTTGAGTGGCGCTTGTTTTGGCTGTCGTGGTCTGTTGCGCAGAAGTCGTGCGCGTATCAGGGACACCTGTTACACGCTCCGCCACCTGCTGATCATCACCGATCGTCGTGGTAGTCGTTTCACCTTGTTTGTCGGTACCGCTCGTAAACGCGGCAAGGGAAACACCGCCTGCTACCACCAGACACAGTGCCAATATCGCACCTACCGTCTTCCCTGTTGCGCCTTTTGTATTCTTTCTGATTTTCGACATACGCTTGCTCCTTTCTCGTTAAATAGTGTGGGCAAAACCCACGGAAATTATGCTCAAAAAAATAATTGTGTACAAATGGCAATCTGTATGTTATAATTACTGTATGTGATTCGATTTTTCGAAAGGTGGGTGATGTCCGTGGCGGTCGGTTTCCCTCTTTATGTTGACCTGAAAGATAATAATTGCACCATTTTCGGTGGTGGTGAAGATGCGTTTGAAGCCGCATCCACTCTGCGTCGTTTCGGCGCGAAAGTAACGGTGGTCAACCCCGAAATTTGCCCTGCTTTGCAGGAAATGGATGTAAATGGCGAGATTCGTCATCTGCGCAGAAAGTATTTCCGCGGAGATTGCTCCTCGGCGCGTCTTTGCGTTGCGCTCACCGATGACACCGCACTCAATATCGCTATTTCGGATGAATGTAAAAACAAGAACATTCCCGTGGCATTGACCAAGCCGGAAGGGTTTGGCAACTTCACCTTGCCACGCGCGGCGATCTGTGAAGATACGGTGGTCAGCATTTCCGGTTCTTCCTCCGATGAATTGCAAAAATACATCACCGAACGCTTGGAAGCGATTTTACCGACTTTGATCGAGGAATATCAAAAGTAAATTCAAAAAGCAGTTGCAACAGCAACTGCTTTTTTCTGTATCAGATACGGTTACGGTTATCGTTGCGATCTTTTTTGTTCTGGTTATCCTGACGATCCTTTTTGTTTTGGGACTGATCGCGATCTTTTTTGTTCTGGCTGTTTTGATTGTTCAAACGATTCTGTTCCATGTGGGCACCTCTTTTTCTGTTTCAATATTCAGAACCGATACACATCGGCTCTGTACATCTATTGTTTGTGATTCGCATACGTTTATACAAACAATCAAAAACAAAAAAATGCTTGCAATTTGAAACGTTGTATGCTAATATAATAAAGAAGTATACATTGTATTGATGAAAGAGTGGGGCGACCCGCTCTTTTGTGTTGTTGAGTGAGGTGAAAAAGATATGGCGAAAAAACGAGCAGGCGGCAGCGGCAACACAGCCGAGGTTGTTCGTCGCATGGTACAACCCATCGCCGAGGAAAACGGCGTGTTCGTTTGGGACGTTCGTTTTGTCAAAGAAGGTGCCGATTGGTATCTGCGCGTATTCATCGATCGTGAAGACGGTGGCGTATCCATTGACGATTGCGTAAACGTTTCCAGAAAACTCAGCGATCTTTTGGATGAAAAAGACCCGATTCCGCAATCCTATTGTTTGGAGGTCAGTTCTCCCGGCATTGAACGCGAACTCACCCGCCCCGCACATTTTGAAATGTTTATCGGTGCGGGGGTTGTGGTTCGGTTGTACCAAGCGATCGACGGTGAAAAAGAATTTGCCGGCATTTTGCAGGCACTGACCGAAGATAACAAAATCGTCATCGTGGATATTGATGACAAGGAACTGCAGTTCGACCGTAAAGAAGTCGCAACCGTTCATATTTTAGAAGAAGAATATGACGGCACAAGCGATGCAGAATAAATCCGTTAATACTTTGTAAAATCATAATATGGAGGCTATCAAAATGACCAAGAAAGAGACCACCGAGTTTTTCGAGGCACTCAAGATGCTGGAAACCGAAAAAGGTATTTCCGGTGAGTACCTGATGGAAAAAATCCGTTCCGCTATCATCAGCGCGGTAAACAAAGACTATGACACCAAAGACAACGTTACCGTCATCATGGATCCCGTTGCCAACGTGTTCAAAGTATCCATCCGTAAAGAGATCGTAGAAGAAGTCAACGATCCCAAAACCGAGATTCTGCCGGACGCTGCTGCGAGCTACACCAAAAAGCCCGTCGTCGGCGGATTCGTGGAAATCCCGCTCGAACCCAAACAGTTCGGTCGTGTGGCGGCACAGGCTGCTAAACACACCATTCACCAGGGCATCCGCGAAGCGGAAAAAGGTCAGCAGATGGAAGAATTCCAGCGTTGCAACCAGGAACTGGTTACCGCTACCGTCCGCCGCGTAGATCCTCGCACCGGTGCTGTAACGGTTGAGTTCGGCAAAGGCGAATCCGTCCTGCCCAAGACCGAACAGATCGGTGATGAAGTGATCGAAGAAGGC
>JAZRQN010000075.1:0-4433 GCA_045649855.1 Acutalibacteraceae bacterium
AAGAAGTGTTCCGACTGGTGAACGCGGAACGTGCCAAAGCAGGATTGCCTGCTGTACAGTATTGCACAGCCGCGCAAGCGGCGGCGGATCTCCGAGCGGCAGAAGTTTTAGAGTTGTTTTCACACACCAGACCAAACGGAAGCGTTTGTTTTACGGTGCTGGATGAGTTGGAAATTGACTACAGAGCGGCGGGCGAAAACATCGCACTCGGGCACACGTCTGCGGCGCAGGTGATGGATGCCTGGATGAACTCGGACGGCCATCGTTCCAACATTCTGAACGAAGATTACAATGCTGTTGTGGTAGGGTATCACAATAACGGATGGGTGCAGTTGTTTTTGAAAATATAACCTGTAAAATAAAACGAAAAGCACGCGATGTTCATTTTGAACATCGCGTGCTTTTTTGATGTTGTTTATTTATTGATATCATCGATGTTATACGGCGTGGTCTGGTACACAAAGTAGTTGAGCCAGTTGGTAAACATCAGGTTCGCACCCGAACGCCAGGTAACGATCGGGGCTTTGGTATCATCGTCATCGGGAAAATAGTTTTGGGGCACTTTAATGGGCAGTCCTGCATTTTTATCACGCAGATATTCGCGTTGCAGGGTGTCCGCATCGTATTCCAGATGACCGGTTACAAAGAACTGTCTGGTGTTTTTGGATACTACCGCCAACACGCCTGCTTCTTTGGAAGAAGCGAGGATTTTCAGTTCTTCTTTTGCTTCAATATCTTCACGAAGCACGGTGGTATGACGGGAATGGGGTGCCCAGAACTCATCGTCAAATCCACGGAACAGCATCGAGTTTTTGTATTCCACCGTATGTTTGAAAATGCCGAACATTTTCTCATCCAGTTGCTGTTTGTCAATGCCGTAGTGGTAGTAAAGTCCTGCTTGTGCGCCCCAGCAGATGTGCAGGGTGCTGTGTACGTGGGTCTTACTCCACTCCATGATCTCACACAGTTCCGCCCAATAATTGACCTCTTCAAACGGCATATTTTCCACGGGAGCACCCGTGATGATCATACCGTCGTAGTTGTTGCCTTTGATCTCGTCAAACGTTTTGTAAAACGAGATGAGGTGTTCTTTGGGGGTGTTTTTGGATTCGTGAGATTTCATGTGCAACAGTTCCAGTTCCACCTGTAAGGGCGAGTTGCCCAGCAGACGGGAGAACTGTGTTTCGGTAACGATTTTGGTGGGCATCAGGTTGAGCAATACGATCTTCAGCGGTCGGATGTCCTGCGTGATCGCCCGTTTTTCGGTCATGGTGAAAATATTCTCACGCAATAATGCCTCTACCGCAGGCAAAGCGTCGGGAATTTTAATGGGCATACCGATGCCCTCCTTTCAGATCAAATGCAAGCGAGCGCTTGTTTAAGGTCAGCAATGATATCTTCCGCTGCTTCAATGCCGCAAGAAAGACGAACGAGATCAGGCGTGATGCCTGCTGCCGCGAGTTCTGCGTCGTTCATCTGTCTGTGGGTGGCATTGGCAGGATGCAGACAGCAGGTCTTCGCATCCGCTACGTGGGTGGCAATGGAAGCGAGTTTCAGATTTTTCATCATCACTTCCGCCGCTTTTCTGCCGCCTTTGACACCGAAGCTCACAACGCCGCAGCAACCATCGGGGAGATATTTCTGTGCGAGTGCGAAGTTTTTATCACCTTCCAGACCGCTGTAACGCACCCAGGCAACCTTCTCGTGATTTTTGAGGAAGGTGGCAACAGCCAAACCGTTGTCGCTGTGGCGACGCATACGGAGGGACAGGCTTTCAATGCCGAGATTGATATAATAAGCGCTTTGCGGAGACTGGGTAGCACCCAGATCGCGCATCAACTGCGCGGTGGCTTTGGTGATGTATGCACCTTCGATGCCAAAGCGTTCGGTGTAGGTAACACCGTGATAGCTGTCGTCAGGGGTGCAAAGACCGGGGAATTTATCCGCGTGTTTGGTCCAGTCGAATTTACCCGAATCCACGATACAGCCGCCGACCGTCGAGCCGTGGCCGTCCAGATATTTGGTGGTGGAATGGGTAACGATATCCGCGCCGTGTTCAAACGGACGGCACAGAACGGGGGTCGCAAAGGTGTTGTCCACAATGAGCGGTACGCCGTGTGCGTGTGCCGCGGTGGCAAATTTCTCGAAATCCAGCACGTCCAGTGCAGGGTTGGCGATGGTTTCGCCGAATACCGCTTTGGTGTTGGGACGGAACGCCGCGTTCAGTTCTTCTACGGTGCAATCGGGCGCCACGAAGGTGAACTCGATGCCCATGCGTTTCATGGTAACGGCAAACAGGTTGTAAGTGCCGCCGTAGATAGCGGAGGAAGCAACCACGTGATCGCCGCAACCAGCGATATTAAAGATGGCAAAGAAGGACGCCGCCTGACCGGAGGAGGTCAGCATAGCGGCAGTGCCGCCTTCCAGTTCGCAAATTTTCGCCGCGACGTTGTCGCAGGTGGGGTTTTGCAGACGGGAATAGAAATAACCGCTCGCTTCGAGATCGAACAGTTTGCCCATATCCTCGCTGGTATCGTATTTGAAAGTGGTGCTCTGCACGATCGGCATTTGACGTGCTTCACCGTTGCCCGGGAAGTAGCCGCTGTGGATGCACTTGGTATCTTGTTTCATAAGGATCACTACCGTTTCTGAAAGTTTTTATATATTATACTAATAATGGCGTCGTCTGTCAATGGAAATAATCAGGCGGTGTGTCTTCCGACACACCGCCAAACGTTCAGATTTCAAAGAAATGTGCTTCCGTTTCGGCACACAGCCAATGGTAGACAGGCAGATGCAGTTCCTGCACTTTGTAGGTTTCACGCTCGGGGACACGAATGGCGATATCCGCGATCGTTGCCGCCGTGCCGCCGCCTTCTCCCGTCAGCGAAACGGTGGTCAGTCCGAGACCTTTGGCAACTTTCAATGCCGCCGCAACGTTTTTAGCGTTACCGGAAGTGCTGATACCGATCAACAGATCCTGCGGTTTGCCCATCGCCATAACGGTTTGTGCGAATATGAGCGCAGGGTCGTTGTCGTTTGCCACCGCCGTCGTCAGTGCCGCGGCACTGCAAAGCGATACGGCAGGCAAACCTTCTTGCAGGTTATCCAGCATATCCGCCTCTAAGCTCGGGCAATTCGCCTGCAAAGCGGCACGGCGTTCTGCCGACAAAGGACGCTTTTTGAGAAATCCTTTCATCAGTTCACCGACGATATGATCCGCATCGGCAGCACTGCCGCCGTTTCCGCAAACGAGCACTTTGCCACCCTGCTCATAGGTGCGGATGATAGCTGCCAGTGCGGCATTCAGTTCGTTTTCGCATACTGCCAGTTGCGGCAGACGTTCAATCAATGTGTTTTTCATCATATCACCTCATATAATTCCTGCGGCAACGCTGAGCGCCGCATAATCACCGATTTGTTCCCCGAGTGCAGCAGGGAGCACTTTGCACACACGCGCAGCGTGTGGCAATGCTTCTGCGGCAATCACCTGTTGCATGGCAGGGGCAAGCAATTCCTCACTTCTGGCGTATACACTGCCGATGACGATCGCTTCGGGGTTGAGAATATCGATCAACACCGACAAGCCTTGTCCCAACAGTTTGCCGCTTGTTTCATACACCGAAGCGGCAAGGGTGTCTCCTTTTTCTGCGGCGATGGCAATGTCTTTCGCCGTGATAGAGGACAACGCGGCAGGGCTGTCGCAAAAAGTAACAGGCTCTCCCTTTTGAAACGCTTCTCTGGCGGCTGTTTGTCCAAGTTGTGCAATGCCGTTTCCACTGCAAAATCCTTCCATAGACCCTGCTTTTCCGTAGCCGACAGGTCCGAAAGGCGCCATGCGGATATGTCCCACTTCACCTGCCATATCGGAAGTGCCGCTGTACAACTGTCCGTTGAGGATCAGACCTGCACCGAGACCGCTTCCAAAGGTGAGGAATATCATATTTTCAGTACCTTTGCCTGCACCGTATCGCCATTCCGCAAGCGCACAGGCGTTGGCATCGTTTTGTAACGCCGCACGTCCGCCCAAGCGTTTTTCCAAGTGTTCAACAACGCGGATGTCATCCCAGCCGGGCAGGTTGGGAGGCGATTGCACAATGCCACGTTTAGAGTCCAGCGGACCGCCGCAGGAAACACCCATTTTTGAAAAATCATCGGTCATTTCTTTTGCCGCATCACACAGCCGATCCAGCATTTCGTATGCGGAGACGGTGTGATCGGTGGGGAATACGCGTTTATCCGTGATGGTGAGGTTGCCGTCCTGCTCATACCCCACACAAACGGCACATTTTGTGCCGCCGATATCAAATCCGATCATATGAATCCTCCCATTACATCGTTCTGTATTCAGTATATCGAAAGGCGCAGAGGATTGCTTATACAATACCGAGAAAAATTATCAAATTTTCAGATTTTTATTGAAAAAATATAAA